>RFPR01000043.1 GCA_009928265.1 Pseudomonadota bacterium
ACGGCAATGGTCTTTGTCTGGTCCTATCTGACCGACGGCGATCCTGCCTACACGCTCGTCCAAGTTGCGGTGAATGATCTCATCATGCTCGTGGCCTTTGCTCCGATCGTCATGTTTCTCTGCGGGGTGTCAGGGGTGGTGGTGCCCTCGGCGGTGCTAATTACCTCCGTGCTGGTCTTCATTGTGATTCCCTTGGCTGCTGGATGGCTCACCCGGACAGCTCTCCTCAAAACCCACGGATCCGAATGGTTTGAGAAATCCTTCCTCCCCAAGTTTCAGCCCGTGACCATGGCGGCACTTCTGCTGACCCTAGTGCTTATTTTTGCCTTCCAGGCTCAGAACCTGACGCATCGCTGGCTGGCCGTGCTGCTTCTGGCCGTGCCGATCATCATCCAGGTCTACTTCAACTCCAGTCTGACCTACCTGCTGATGAAGTGGCTTAAGGTTCCCCATAATGTCGCGGCACCGGGGGCCCTGATTGGGGCGAGCAATTTCTTTGAGCTCGCCGTGGCGGTGGCCATCACGCTCTTCGGCCCCTCCTCCGGAGCGGCCCTAGCAACCGTTGTTGGTGTCATAGTAGAAGTGCCCGTAATGCTTTCGGTCTGCAGCGCCTGCAATGCCACCCGCGGATGGTTTCCAGAGGAACGTTCCACCTGAAGCACAAACAAAGCGGCTTCCAGCCGCCGGGATGCAGATTTTATTCCTCGCCGAAGCGCGTCCTGATCAGGGCATCGAGTTCGGCGATCACCGAGTCGGCGTCCTCGCCCTCGGCCGTGACCTTGAGTACAGAGCCCTTGCCGGCGGCAAGCATCATGAGACCCATGATGCTCTTGCCGTTGACGCGCTCCTCGTCCTTCTCGACCCAGACCTCGGCTCGGAAACGG
The DNA here is from genome assembly GCA_009928265.1 of Pseudomonadota bacterium. GTDB lineage: Bacteria > Verrucomicrobiota > Verrucomicrobiia > Chthoniobacterales > UBA6821 > UBA6821. The sequence continues at coordinate 885 of RFPR01000043.1, forward strand.
CTGGCCGTTTTCACGAAAAGCGCGGCAGGGCGCGCATGCAGTCCGTTGCGGTTCTCGATCACGAGATCCTTCGAGGAATGCAATCCTTGGTTCGGGGTGGTCATCGGAATGGTTTAGGAAGAGGGTTTGATCGCCCGGAGCAGGCGTTCATTGAATTCGCGGGCCGTGTCATGACCCATCGCCTTGAGCTTCTGGTCGAGAGCGGCCACCTCGACGAGGCGGGCCAGATCGCGGCCTGGACGGACTGGGATGGTGATGTGCGGCATCGGGATTCCTAGGATCGCATAGCTCTCCCGGTCGAGGCCGAGCCTATCGATGTCGGGCATTTCGTGCCAATCCTTTAACGTCACGACCAGATCAAGCTGCTTCTCGGGGCGTACCGATCCGGCGCCGAAGACAGCGGCCACATTGATTATGCCAATGCCGCGGACCTCCATGTGGAATCGGGTTAGTTCCTTGCTGGTGCCGATGAGTTCCCTTCCCTCCATCACACGGAAACGGGTGATGTCGTCGCTGACCAGGCTGTATCCGCGCTCGATCAGGCCCAAGACACACTCGCTTTTTCCGATACCACTCGCTCCCTTGACGAGCACTCCGATCCCCATGATGTCGACCATGCTTCCATGCTCCGAGGCAATCGGGGCGAAGTCATCCTCGAGCGCGATGGTCGCGGCGTTGATGAACTTCATGGTGACCAGAGGGGTACGGAAAACAGGCGTCCCGACCCTGGCGGCCAGATCGAGGAGTCCGGGGGGCAGAGGCAGGGAGCGGGCCACCACAACGCACGGAATTTTTTGAGCGAAGAGGGATCGGATCCGCTCGGTACGCTCGGCGGCGGAAAGTCCCTTGAGATAACTCAATTCCGCATGCCCGATGACCTGGATTCGCTTGGATGCGAAATAGCGAAAGAACCCTGCGATCGCGAGACCGGGACGGTTGATGGTCGGCTCGGCGATGCATCGGTCCATTCCCTCCGAATCCCCCATCAACTCCATGCCGAGGGCCTGACCGTGATCGGCGAAGAATCGCCCGACCGTCAGGGAATTTTTCCTAGCAGGGGTCGCTTTCTGAGTGGTCTTCTGGGCCATCGGGTCACATGGCGAAGGACTCGCCCAGATAAAGCTTGCGACTGATAGGGTCGTGCAACAGGAAGTCCTTGTCCCCCTGGCTCTCCACACGTCCCTCGTAGATCAGGTAGGCGCGGTCGGTAATAGCCAGCGTCTCGCGGACATTATGGTCGGTGATCAGGATGGCCAGACCCATGTTCCGCAGGTCGGAGACGATCTGCTGGACGTCGTAAACGGCGATCGGATCAACGCCGCTGAAGGGCTCGTCGAGCATCAGGAGCTTCGGCTCGGTGACAAGCGATCGGGCAATGGTGAGACGGCGCTTCTCGCCGCCGGAGAGGGTCAGGGCCTCGTTATTGGCGATGTGGGCGATACCGAAACGCTCGAGCAACTCATCACAACGCGACTTCATCTGGGCGCGACTCATCGGCCGGGTCTCAAGGATCGCCATGATGTTCTCTCGCACGGTGAGCTTGCGGAAGATCGACTCTTCCTGAGGCAGATATCCCATGCCCAGGCGCGCCCGCTTGTACATCGGCTCTTGGGTGACATCGTTGCCACGGAATAGCGCCCGTCCTCCGTCGGGCCGGACCAACCCAACGATCATGTAGAAGGTGGTCGTCTTGCCGGCGCCGTTGGGACCGAGCAGACCGACGATCTCCCCCGGCCGGACATGGATGTCGACCCCGTTCACCACGGAGCGGCCATTGTAGATCTTCACGAGCCCCTCGGTCTGGAGGATCGGCTCCTCGGCTGAAGTCGGGGCGCTGGAAGCAGTGGATTCGCTCATGAGATGCGGCGGAAGATTCCGGGAATGCTCAAGGGGTGACGGAGTGATCGCCTCCTTGGTCCACGATCATCGTACGCTGGCCGCCGATGGTTCGGGATTTGCCCTTGGCGTTGAGGATCATGACCGTGTTCTGCTGGGTGGCCACCTGATTGTTGATACCCTGCTGGATCTGAGGCCACTCCTCCATGGTGACATCACCCGTGACTGCGTCGTAGGTGGCCTTGCCGCATTTACCGATCGATTTGACGAGATCCCCACGGTCGTTCCTCTTTTCCTGAACGATGATGACGTTACCCGTGGCGGTAACCTTCTCGAGCCCCTTACGATCGGCACGCATGACCACATGCAGTTTGTCGCAGGTGAGGTCGAACTGTGAGTCCTTAACTGAGACATGCCCCGTGAAGTCGGCGGTGTTGCTGGCATTCTCAAAGGTTGCCCCGTTGTCACTCTCAATCACGGTGCGGGCATTCTTGGGACGGTCGACGTTTCCTGCCATGGCCATGGGCCCGGATCCCTGAACAGGGCCAACTGGTTGGGCTAAGGGCCCGAAATCCTGCGCAAAGGACGACTCCAGAAGGAGCACAACCGCAAATATGGGAAGAAGGCGACTCATGAGGAAGGTTGTCCAATGGTGGAATCATTCCGGAAGGATGCTCGCACCCGCCCCTTGAATTTGCCTGTTCGTGTTACGGTGTCAAACTCGGCTTTCTCTCCGTCCAAATCGAAATCGTCACGCGTAATGACGGTCTTGGAATCAGCCGTGAGCAGTTTGGTCTGCGTATCGAGCAGGGCGTGGGGAATCTCCACGAGGATCTCCTTCCCCTCCTTGTCGGTGAAACTGATCTTGAGATTGTCGAACTCGACCTTGGAGTCATCGAGTTTGCGGGCCTTGCCGGCCAGCAGGGTCATCGAAATCTTCCCCGACTCATCGTACTGCGGGATCTTGATGCCGGTTACAGGCTCCCCGACGGGAATGGGGATGTCGATGGGGGCGGACTGGGGATCCGCAGCACGCAGGGTGACCCCCAGCAGAACCATGGCTATCAGCACAACGACAGGTCTCATTTCAGGCAAGGGCGCGGCGGATCGCCAGAAGCGATCGGAGCAGTCCAGGAAGCTCTTTGTGGGGGATCTGATTGGGGCCGTCGGAAGGTGCCTTGGCTGGATTCTCGTGGGTCTCGAGGAAAATACCGTCGACGCCCGCCGCCATCGCGGCACGCGCGAGGACGGGAGCCAGATGGCCGTCACCCGTCGTGTGACCGCCACCCCCACCGGGACGCTGGACTGAGTGCGTGGCGTCAAAAATCACAGGGAATCCCTGCTCACGCATCCAGTAGAGGGATCGCATGTCGGCCACGAGGTTGTTATAGCCGAAGGTGGTGCCGCGTTCAGTGAAGCAGAAGCGGGGACATCCCGCCGCACGGAGCTTTCCGGCAATCGGTGCAATATCCCACGGGGCAAGGAACTGCCCTTTCTTCACATTGACCGCACGACCTGCCGAAGCAGCCGCACGGGCGGCTCCCTCGATGAGATCGGTCTGGCGGCAGAGGAAGGCGGGGATCTGGAGGAGATCGATGAAATCGACGGCGATCTCGGCCTCCTCCGGTGTATGGATATCGGTTGTTACCGGGGCACCGACGGCATCGCCTGCTTCAGCCAGCATCCGGCACCCATCAAGCACTCCGACACCCCGGTACGAGGTGCCTGATGTCCTGTTGGCCTTGTCATAGGAAGCCTTAAGAAGGAATCGTACACCGAGGTCGTCACAGATTGCCTTGATAACCTTGGCCGACTTGAGGAGATGTTTTTCCCCCTCGATCACACAGGGGCCGAGAATGAAAAGCGGCTCTTTACCCCCGAGGGTCAGGTTTCCGATGCGGAAACCACCTGCTTTGGGGGTACTGGTTTTCTTTGCGGGCATGGTCCTTTATTCTAGCCCCTCCCGAGGGAAAGGGTCACGAGGATTGTTGTCTCTAGAGAGGCACCCGGCCCCGTGTTCAGGAGGGTTGCTGGCCCGCCAAAACCTCCGAGACGACCCGCGCAAAGTCGGCGAATCCCGAGTCGGGCACGATCACGGTGTTGCGGCGGCCTTGATTCTCCTCGGTGATGCGCAGGAAACGGCCGCGGTCATTCTCTCGGACTTCAAGGCGTAAGAACTTCCTCTCCACCTGAAGCTCGCGGGACTCCAACACATTGTCTCGGGAATACTGGCGGTAGGCTTGGGAATAGGAGGAGTCGTTCTCTTCGTACATGCGGATGCGGTTTTAGGGTGTCGTTGAACCAAAATCAAACCTGTTTGCGCCCCACAAAGCCACGCAGCAGGGCCATCGCTTCGATATCCTCCGCAAGATCCTTTCCCTTAGGCGTCTCGAGCAGTTTCGGAATCCGCTCCAACTCCGGCGCATTCACGATCCAACGGAAAGTTTCCAAGCCAATTAGTCCTTTACCCAGGTTATCGTGGCGATCGACGCGTGATGCGAGAGCAACCTTGGAATCGTTAATATGAAGGACGCTCAGGCGACGAAGCCCGATCACACGGTCGAATTCCGCAAAGACCTGCTCGGCACCCTTCGGAGCCGAGAGATCATACCCCGCCGCGAAGGCATGAGCTGTGTCGAAGCAGACCTCCAGTCGCTTCTCATCCTTCACCCCGGAGAGGATCGCCGCGATCTCCTCGAAGCGCGCTCCGAGGCAGGCTCCCTGACCGGCCGTGATCTCGAGGGCGATACGGACCTTGAGGCCGGAATGTTCGGCATGAAGCCGGTCCAGATTCCGCACGACGCAGGCGATCCCATGATCCTCACCCTTACCCAGATGGGAACCCGGATGCAGGACCAGCGAGCGGATTCCGAGTTGCTCGCACCGTAGCATCTCATCAGAAAGCGAGTTGAGCGACTTCTCATGGTTCTCAGTCCCCTCCACACCCAGGTTGATCAGGTAGCCTGCGTGGGCCACGATCGCACCGAGTTTCGCGCGCAGCGGGTGGCCGGTGAAGGCCGACACCTCCTCATCCGAAAGCGGCTTGGCGAACCACTGCATGTTGTTCTTCACGAAGATCTGCATCGCCGTGCAGCCGATGCCGACACCACGGTCGATGGCGGCGGCCGCCCCGCCCACTGTCGGCACGTGGGAACCGAGGAGCGGGTAGAGATCCTTCGGGATGGTTTTGGTGGCAGCCATGGAGGAATCGTGATGTCGCTTTGAACGAACAAAGCTCCCGGAAAGGGAGCCTTGTCGTGGGAAAAAACTGTCGTGGGGCCCGTGGCCCGGAAAGGCCGTTTAGGACTTGTAACGCAGGCGCTTCTTGTGCCGGTTCAGCTTCATGCGCTTGCGGCGCTTGTGCTTGGCAATCTTGGCTTTGCGTTTCTTCTTGATGGATCCCATCGGGCTTTTTTGTGTGGTTCTGTCGAAGCGGTCCGTTAGTAGACGACTTTGTTCAGAGGATATTCGATGATGCCTTCGGCACCGAGTGACTTCAGTTGCGGTATGATCTCCCGGACGATTTTCTCGTCGATGACCGTCTCCACAGCCACCCAGTCGTTTTGGGCCAGAGGCGAAACTGTAGGATTACGCAGAGCGGGTAGCGCGTCGAGGAGATTCTGCAGTTTCGTGCGGGGGAGGTTCATCTTGAGCCCCACTTTGTCACGGGCCCTCAGGGCGCCCTCGAGTAGGAGAGTAAGGCGCTCCATTTTGGCACGCTTCCAGGGATCGGAGAGGGCGGCCTTGTTGGCAACGAAAACAGGGTAGGACTCGATGATGGTCTCGAGGATCCGGAGCTTGTTGGCACGCAGCGAGGAACCGGTCTCGGTGATGTCGACGATTGCATCGACGAGATCGGGAACCTTCACCTCCGTGGCACCCCAGGAAAACTCGATCTCGGCCTTCACTCCGTGGTTCTCGAAGTAGCGCTTGGTCAGGCCCACGGCCTCGGTGGCGATGCGTTTGCCCTCGAGATCCTTGACCGACTTGTAGGGGGAGTTTTCGGGGACGGCAATGACCCATCGGGTAGGGTTGGAGGTCGCCTTGCTGTAGGGAAGCTGAGCTAGCACCTCGACCTGTGAGCCGTTCTCCTCGACCCAGTCACGGCCGGTAATGCCGCAATCCAGAAAGTCTCCCTCGACATAGCGGCTCATCTCCTGGGCACGGAGAAGGTTGATCCGGATCTCCGGGTCATCGATCACAGGTCGATAGGAACGACTGGCGCCAGAGATGGAGAATCCCGCCTTCTGGAAAAGGGAGATGGTCGCCTCCATGAGGCTGCCAGAGGGAAGTCCGAGTTTGAGAATGCCGTCCGCCATAAAATTTGTGGGGTTGGGACGATAGGCCTCCCCAAGCCACCCCCACAAGCTTAAAGGTGCAAGGGAAGCGTACTCCCTTAAGGGGCTTCTTCAGGGCTTTTCCCAAGCCCTATCCTCGAGAACGGCCGCCGCTTGGAGTGCACGGCGTTTCTGACGCCAGTTCATAATGAGCAGGACGGCTCCGTAGGAAAGTAGGGAAAATGGGATTGCGAAAACAATCCCCCCCACCAGCAGGGGTAGCCCGATGTCGACGAAGTTATCCCATTGGAGAAGCTCAGAGATCTTGAAGTCATCCCTATTGAGTGGAGGCGCGAAATGGTGGGGATGACTCAGAAGCCAGAAACCGATCTGAAACTGGAATCGGAGAATGAGGGGCCAGATCGGAATAAGGATGTCATGGAGCGACACGCCGATCACCGAGGCCACGACGCTGCAACGCGTTAGCAGTGAGACGCCCATGGCGCTCACCGTCTTGAGCCCGAAAATCGGTATGAATCCGAAGAAGACGCCGATCGCAGTGCCGCCCGCCACCGAGTGGGGTGCGTCCTTGGCATCCAGAAGTTCGTGGAACTTCCGGATATATTCCTGGATGTGGCGACGGATCATCGGACGATAGGCCGTACTCAGCGACGCACGCGCTTCCCGAGGAGTTGATCGGGATTCAGTGCCTGCAGCGAAGCCGGAATGAAGAGCCCATCCTTGCGGATGAGCTTGCCGTCGAACCAGACCTCTCCGCCGCCGTAGTCCTTGCGTTGGATACACACCATGTCCCAGTGGATGGCGCTCTTGTTCCCGTTGCCGGCAACCTCGTAGGCCTGGCCGGGGGTAAAGTGGAAGGAGCCGGCGATCTTCTCGTCAAAGAGGATGTCGCGCATCGGGTGGAGAATGTGCGGATTGAAGCCCAGCGAGAACTCTCCGATGAAGCGTGCGCCGGCGTCGGTATCGAGGATCTCGTTGAGCGCCTTGGTGTTGTTGGCGGATGCCTTCACTACCTTTCCTTTGGAAAACTCAAGCCGCACGTTGTCAAAGGCGATCCCGCGGTTGAGTGTCGGGGCATTGAAGGAGACATAACCTTCCACTGAATCCTTCACCGGGCAGGAGAAGACCTCACCATCGGGGATGTTATGTTCACCCCCGCAGATGACCGACCCGATGCCCTTGATACTGAAGCGCAGATCCGTGCCGGGGCCCGTGATCTCGACACGGTCGGTGCGATCCATGAGCGCCTTGAGCGCCTTCATGCCCGGGATCATCTTGGAATAATCCAGCGTGCAGACGCGGAAGAAGAAATCGGCAAAAGCCTCGGAGCTCATCTGGGCCTGCTGCGCCATAGAGGCCGTGGGCCAGCGCAGGACAACCCAACGGGTCTTGTTGATCCGGCAATCCAGCGCAGGGCGAAGCTTGGAGGAGAGGAGCGCCGACTTTTCCTGCGGGACATCGGCCATCTCGGCGATGTTGTGCGATCCGCGCACAGCGATGTAGGCCTGCATCTTCTTGAGACGAGCCAGATCGATCTCGGACATTGTGGCGGCCTGTGTGGCAGTGACTCCGAGGGCGAGTTCCCGGCTGACACGGTTGGAGTGCATCACGACGAAGGGCTCGGCCTTCGCAGCACGTGCGGCACGGATGAGCGCGATCACGAACTCCTCCGGCGTCTCAGAAACATCGATGAGGACACGCTCCCCCTTTTTCAGCTTCGTGGAGTGCTCGGTAAGGACACGAGCCAGGGAGTCATAGCGGGGATCAGACATGGAAGGAGGTGTTTAGGCTGAAGACTAAAGGCTGATGGGAGGAATCCGATTGCGCAAGATGATCCCTTGAGAAAACCGGTTTCTATCGTAGGGAAAAAGGATCGATGAACCACGAAAAGCACGAACGGCACGAAAAGATCCTCATGGCAGAGGAGTGCTATCGGATTCAGGGTGCCATCTACGATGTTTATCGGGAACTAGGATCCGGATTTCTGGAAACTGTGTATCAAGAATGTCTGGAGCGTGAATTCGTTCTCAGCGTCATTCCCTTCGAAGCGCAGAAAGAGCTGCCCATTTACTTTCGGGGCGCAAGAATCAATCAGCATTTCCGGGCAGATTTCATCTGCTTTGACGGAATTATTATCGAAATCAAAGCGGTTCGGGAAATAGCCCCAGAACACAAAGCCCAAGTCTGTCTTGAACTACCTCAAGGCAACCGGCCTTCAAGTCGGCCTGCTTGTGAATTTCGGATCACACCCCAAGGTAACGATCCAACGCCTCGTGCGCTAAAGAATTAAGGCCACTTTTGCGGCCCTTCTAAACCTTTTCGTGCCGTTCGTGTCTTTCGTGGTTACTTACCCTGCTGTTTCGCGAGGTATTTCGCCGGATCCTTTTGGAACTTCGCGATGCAGGAGTCGCAACAGAAGGCGACCTTCTTACCCTGATAGTCAATGGAGACCGGAGGTCCCATCTCGCCGAGTTTTTCACCCGAAACAGGGCAGGTGGAAACATCCGCCATCAGGGCGGGAGCGATCATCAGAACGAGGGACACTAGAAAACGCTTCATCATTTGATTATTTAACCACGGATCATGTTCAAAGCGAGGCAGGACTCGCGAATTTCCTGTGTACGCGATTCGTCGACGCTTTTCGTCGATTCATCGACTTTGATTGGCAGGATTCCAAACTTTGATTAAAAATCCACCCATGCAGATCAGCCACCGCATCATGACGATGATGATGGCCCTCGCGCTTTTCGTAGCGATTGGGGGGCCGCTTGCTGTTCTCCAGGGCGTGGCTTGGGCCACCATGATCCGGGATTATTCGCGCACAGGATCGGTGACCGCCGCCGTGGAGAAGACCTTCGACGGCAAGCATCCCTGCGCCATGTGCAAAAAGATTGCCGCGCAGCGCACGCATGAGGAGAAAGCTCCCGTTACGATGAAGGTCGACAAGAAGGCGGAATTCTTCATTGCCTCGGGAGCCGCAATTGCCCCCCTCCCCGCTGTCCGTTCCTTTGCCTACCCACCGCATCCTTTGGTGAACGTCCCGGAGTATCTGTCCGCTCCGCCCGTTCCGGTGCCGATCAGCGCGCTTATTTCCTAGCGCTCCTGAAGGAGTCCCGGTCATGACCGGCCCCTTCCATCACTGATCACAAACTCTCGCCTGCCTGACGCGGGCGGGGAACCACAGTCCGCAACAACCCATTTTGCGGCAGCGGTGCACCCAAGAACCCATGTCCCATATCATTCATCGCCGCGAAAGCGGATTCACCCTGATCGAATTACTGGTGGTCATTTCCATCGTCGCCGTTTTAGCGGCCTTGGCTTTACCAGCTATCAGAAACGCCCAGGCCCAATCGCTGACCGTCAAATGCTCGAGCAACATGCAGCAACTTGGCAAAGCCACGCTCCTGTATGCCTCGGACAATGGAATGACACTTCCGGACAGCAGTCACGGGATCGATTCCTGGACCAACTCTCTTCAGCCTTATTCATCGGGAACACTGACGTTCAAGTGCCCGGCTGACGAGGCGAAGGGACGGGCACGAACCTTTGTGATCAATGACTACCTCACGGCAAAGCCCTGCAATGCCGAATACCTCTCAGAGCTCAACCAATCACGCCTCGTCTGTGTCGATAAGCCCAGCCAGACGGTCTTCTTCATGGAGTTGTCGAAGGACTACGGGGCGAATAATCCGCCCGACCACCTCCACCTAGCACAATATTATCCAGAACAGATCCCTGTCTCGGATTTTGCGTCGCAGGTGGGTGTGGAACGTCACGTCGGGCAAAAGGCCAATTACCTCTTCGCCGATGCACACTGCGAATCCCTCTCATGGACGGAAGCGCAGGCACGCATAGCGGAACCCGGCAGTCGATTCATCACGGCCATACCAACCGAATAGGGGGATTCCAAGCCTTCCTAACCAACTTTACCAACCACTCATACTATTATGAAAAAATCGAAACTCACCCTAGCACTTCAGGCAGCCCTCTTATTCGGGGCGCTCTCCACGGCCTCCGCCCATGTCAGCTACAACGGACGCGACTTCGGAAGCTATTCCGGATTCAACACCAACAAGGTCATTTCAAACCAGTATGTCACCAGCGACTACGGATGGGCTGATGCAACAGATACCGACCTTGGTGATAGCCACAAGACCCGCGCCTTCAAATTCAGTCTCTCGAGCAATGCCTGGGTTACCCTTCGTTTCGAGGGATTGGCTTACACCTCGGGCGCCACCTCCTACAGTGCCCTGGCGCTGCCCGCCTTCTCGCTCTACAGCGGGCTTGCAGCGGCGGGCACCCATGACGGTAGCCCCATCAGCATCGCCTGGAGGGATGCCACCTATGGAACAAATACAACGAAAGGAAGCCTCAATGCGCTAGGCGATTGGAAAATCGGATCAGACGCTGGCACCACATTCGCCGACCTCTCCTCGCTCACCTACATCGGGAATGCCGCGGATGGAACCTCAGCCAATTACGGAAATGCGGCCGGGATCAATGGCGACGGAAATGCAGACGGTGTAGTGACAGGATCCTTCTACCTGAGCGCCGGCGATTACTCCGTCTTCATCGGGGGAGCAAACTACTCAGGGGTGAACACGAATGCCACCTACGGGATCCAAGGCAGCTTCACCGCTGTGCCAGAACCATCGACCTGGGGCCTTCTTATCGTCGCGCTGGCTATGGGAGGCCTAGTGATCCGAGCAAAACAGCGGAAGGCAAATCCATCTACTCAACTTTAAGATCCCTTGAATTCCAAAATTTTATCCACTGTATTCGTGGCGGCCGCATCGTTTGCGGCCGCCACACCCCTCTCTGCCCATATTCTTTATACGGGGCGAGACTTCGGGATTTTGACCCCTGGAGGATCCACCAATTCAACGACGATCGCGCAGAACAAGGTTTCATCAAATTATGCATGGGCCGACGGCACGGATGCTAATTTCGGTGATAGCCACAAACTACTTCCTTTTCGATTCACCCTCTTGTCGACGGGACTGGTCACCTTACAGATTCAGGGGACGAGTTTTAGATCGGGGGTACTGAATATCGCCGCCATGGCTAATCCCGGCTTTTCCATCTTTAAGGGAATCGCACACCTTCCCCCGCTTGCTGAGGACCATGACACCAGCGGGATCAGCGTTGCCTATATGGACGAAACCTATGGTTCTGGGAACTGGGAGGGGTGCTTCAACGCCTTGGGTGACTGGAAAATGGGAAGCGATGATGGAACCCAATATTCAGACCTCACTACCTTCATCTATGCGGGGAATGCCGCCGATGGCACACCCACCAACTACGGCTCTGGCACGACCATCATCACCCGGTCAAACGGGACAACCCAGACGAACGATGCCATCCATGGTGATGGGCTGGCAGACGGGGTTATCACCGGCACATTCGCCTTGAATGCCGGCGACTACACCATCCTGGTTGGGGGTGCCAATTACAGTGGAACCTCCACCGCTTCCTTCGGATTCAATGCCACCCTCTCCGTGATGGCGATCCCGGAACCCTCCATCTATGGCTTATTAGGAAGCGGCATTGCGGTTCTTCTGGTGGCCTATCGTCGGAGAATCTCAGTGAGGTAACCTGCTTTCCAGTTTCAGCGTCAGAATGCCAGTTTGTGTGAACATGGGGGGCGTGCAAGCGCCCCCCGTTTTTTATGATCCGACAATAGGATTGGTAAGCCTTTTTATTATGGGGCGTTGAAATCAGCCCTGCAGGTAGTGTGAGAGTTCCTTCTTCAGGATCTCCCGAGCGTGGCTGAGACGGCGTTCCACGGCTTTCACGGAACATCCCACAACCAAGGCGATCTCAGCGTGGGAAAGCCCCTCGTACTCGCTCAGGATCAACACCTCGCGCTGGTCGATCGGCAGGGTGGCGATTGCCGCCCTAACAGCGACTGCCCGCTCAGCAGATTCTGCCGAGGAGGCGGGATTATCGGGATCGCTTGGATCCGCAGCCGACTCCAGAGGGGCCTCGGGATGCCGCCCTTTCCAGCGGAGATGATTTTTTGCCAGATTCGCTGCAATGCCGAAGAGCCACGTGGAGAAGGGCCGCGCGACGTTTCGCGGACGGAAACGGCGGCATGTCTGGTAGAGCCGGACAAACGTTTCCTGGGCCAAATCACCGGCCACGGCGGGATTCCCCGTCATCCGATAGAGCATGGCCGTCACGCGGGGACTCCACTCATCCATGAGGGTGTTGAGAGCCGTGTCGTTTCCCGAGGCGAGCTGGCGCATCGCCTCCAACTCCACTGCTTCGCCGGTGCTTCCGGGGTGATCCATCAGCGGCGGCTACAGGAATCAATCACCAGCGGAAGAACCTTGAGCAGGTAGCCCCGGCGCTTATCGGGTGGCAACTGAGCGGCCACCGCGTAGAAATGCTCAAGCATGGCGATCCGGGTCTCCGTGCGGATGCGATCGGTCTCGGCAATAGCAGCCCTGATCTCCGGGGTAATGCTTCCTGAGCCAAGAGTGAGGGTATCAAGCCGTGCGTTGGCCTCGCACATGGCATCGCAGTAAGGACCACAACGACTTCCGTAGGAACGCTCCAGATCACGGAGTCTCTCCACATCGGAAGTAGACAGCCCGTATTCCTGGCAAAGCCAGGAGGTGGGAGTGGAGGGAACGAGGCAACGCCTGGTGATCCAAAAAGACGCCACACCGGCAACCAAGATGACCGCCAAAGCGAGGATTCCTTTCCTCATCGTCCGTGCGCGTGCAGGGAAAGGGGATCAACCGAACGGAGATAGAGGGACTCCCCGGCCGAACGGGCCTGGAGATTGCCAGCAACCACTCCGACGACCACTGCGACAGCGGCGGCCACAGTGGCGAAGCGCGGGAGAGCGAAAAGGGAAAGCCACCCCTCGGAACGGGATGCATGGCGACGACTTTCGATCCGTGACCAGACTTCACGCCGAAAGCCCGTGCCCGCTTCGGGAACTTTCTTCCACTCACGTAGGAGGGAGGAGAGTTGGTTGTCAGGATTCATTGTTCGGTTACCAGATCATGGTGATCGAAAGGCAGCGACGAGGGCAGGCTTTTTCTAGGCATAGCCCCCGTCGCGCGTCCTTCCGGTCACTTGCAGCAGGAGCCGCACTTCCCATCAGCGCACTTGGCGCATGTCGAGCAGGTGCTCTTGCAGCAGTTTCCGCAGGCTCTCTCGGCAGCTGTGGCCGCAGCGAGTCCGAGCCCGGCGATGATGGCGAGCAGAGCGCCCGCTTTGATCAGTGTCTTCATGGTGTGTGTTGTGTTGGTTGCGGGCGGGAACCATTCCCGTCCTGAACGTGATTCACCGCCGGGAGCAAAATCCCCCCGGATTTTTTTCACACTCCTAAAAATCTCTCTGATGCGCGGGGATTTTAGATGCAGGGTAAGGCGTGAGAGCGACGCCGTAGTGTGCCTACGGCAAGCGAGCAACAACACAGCCCTGCGCTAAAAGCGTAAGCATTCCACCATTTCGCGAGTAGCTTGTTCGAAGCCCACGAAGATAGAACGCGACACGATCGAGTGACCGATGTTCAACTCCACGAGTTTCGGCAGGGTAAGAATCGGCTGCACGTTCACGTAGTTGAGCCCGTGACCTGCGTTGACCTGAATGCCAGCTTCGGAGGCGAGGCGGGCGGCTTCCATAAGACGTGCAAGCTCCTCATCGCGGGCTACCCCTGATGCCTCCGCATAGGCGCCGGTATGGAGTTCCACGACGGGAGCCCCGAGCGAAGCCGCCGTGGCAATCTGATCCGGGTCGGGATCGATGAAGAGGCTGACGCGGATCCCTGCATCTCGCATGGACTTGAGCGTCGGTTCGAGCGCCGCGCGATGGGAGATGCAGTCGAGGCCTCCCTCGGTCGTCACTTCCTCGCGCGACTCGGGCACGAGGCAGACATCGGCTGGAAGAACCTTCAGCGCGATCGCCACGATTTCGGGGGAATTCCCCATCTCGAGATTGAGCTTCGTGCCGATCGCTTCCTTGAGCCGGAAGATGTCGCTGTCGACGACATGACGGCGATCCTGACGCAGGTGTGCCGTGATGCCGATGGCCCCACCCCGCTCGGCTGCCAATGCTGCCTCGACGGGATCGGGTTCGACGTTGATCGAGGAACTATTCTTGGCGTAGCGGGCCTGCCGCACGGTAGCGACATGGTCGATATTGACGCCGAGTTCAATCGCAGGCCAGACGGTCATCGTGATTTTCCGGACGGTAGCGTGGAGGCGCAGTTTAGCCGCTAGGCGACGGCAGGGCACCCCGCCTGCTAATGTCCGGCCTGAAACAGGCTGCGCGCATGCAAGGGCTTCTCACCCAGATAATGCCGCAGGATCGCGCGCATGAACTGCTTGGCCTCGAGCAGCGATACGGGCTCAAATTCAGCCTGACCGTCGAGCGCTAGCAGCGTCG
>RFPR01000044.1 GCA_009928265.1 Pseudomonadota bacterium
CGGATCTCGCGCGGCACCCTCAGCGAGGATATCGCCGCGGTGGCGGCCATTGTCGGCCTGCAGGCCATCGAGTACCGGAAACTCTACCCGATGGGCGACAACGACGGGCATTAGGCCGAGATCCTTCTTGTCTCCCCCCGAGTCGCGGGATCATCCTGTTGGTCCTATGTCCTACACGCTTCCCGCACTTCCTTACGCCTTCGGCGCGCTTGAGCCCCACATCGATGCCCGCACGATGGAGATCCACCACGACAAGCACCATGCTGCTTACGTGAACAACCTGAACAACGCACTCAAAGATCATGCCGATCTCGCGGCTAAGCCGGTCAATGAGCTCATCGCCGACCTGAATGCGGTGCCCGAGCCGATCCGCAACGCCGTCCGCAATAACGGCGGGGGCCACTCCAACCATACTTTCTTCTGGGAGTTGATGGCCCCGGGCGGCGCTGCTGCTCCTGTGGGCAAGCTCTCCGAGGCGATCGTGAAGACCTTCGGCAGTGTCGATGAATTCAAGGCCAAGTTCGAGGCCGCCGGTGTCGGCCGCTTCGGCAGCGGATGGGCATGGCTCATTGTCAACAAGCAGGGCGGCCTCGAGATCGTTTCGACTCCCAATCAGGACAGTCCCGTCATGGAAGGCAACAAGCCCGTCCTCGGCAACGACGTTTGGGAGCATGCCTACTACCTCAACTATCAGAACCGTCGTCCGGATTACCTCAAGGCCTGGTGGAACGTGGTCAACTGGGATCACGCCGAGCAGAACTACCAGACCGCTCTGAAATAGTTTCTTTTGGTCTAGGGCGTTGTTGCTGCTGACTCACCGTAGGTTTTGCTACGGCTACGTTCGCGACGCCTAGCCCTGAAGCAAAATCATCAACTTCAAAAAGCCCCGCTCCGGAAACGGCGCGGGGCTTTTTCGTTAAGAATAACGCCGTGGCTCGAAAGCCCTTAAAATTCCTAAAAGCCTAACAGTCTCAAGCCTAAGAGCCTTACAGGCATTTCCTCGCCGCCGTATCCGCCTCGATGAGTTGATCAAGGGTCGGGTGCTCCACAAACGGCACCTCATCCATCGCGCGGGCCACGCTCTCCCAGATGCCGGGGAATGACAGGCGTCCCGCCAAGAAGGCATCCACGGCGGCCTCATTGGAGGCGTTGAGCACGGCGGGAAGGGTGCCTCCCGCTGTCCCGGCCCTGCGGGCCAAATCGAGTGCAGGGAATAGATCGGTGCGAGGCACCTCGAATTCGAGTTTCCCCAGCGCCGTCAGGTCGAGTGGGGCACATGGGCTGGTCAGGCGCTCGGGGTAGGTAAGCGCGTATTGGATCGGCAGCGCCATGTCGGTGGAGCCGAGTTGTGCCAGTATCGAGCCGTCGAGGAATTCTACCATCGAGTGGACGATGCTCTGGGGATGGACAATGACATCGACTTGTTCCATCGGCATGCCGAAGAGCCACTTCGCCTCGATCATCTCGAGTCCCTTGTTAAAGAGCGTGGCCGAATCGACTGAAATTTTCCTTCCCATCGACCAGGTGGGGTGACGAAGGGCCTGCTCCGGAGTCACGGAGGCGAGATCCGCCGCACCGGCCTTTCGGAAGGGGCCGCCGGAACAGGTCAGGATCAGGCGCTTCACGGTCGAGGGATCCTGGCCCTCGAGGCATTGGAAGATGGCATTGTGCTCGCTGTCGACCGGAAGGACACGTACGCCCATCTTTGCTGCAGTAGCCATCACCAACTCACCGGCCATGACCAGGATTTCCTTGCTCGCGACGGCGAGATCCTTCTCGTTTTCCAGGGCGTGAAGCGCTGGCTTCAGACCGGTTGTCCCGACGATTGCCATCAGCACGAGATCGGCTTCGGGCAGCGCGGCGAGCGTCAGGAGCCCTTCCTCACAATGCAGCACGGGGCGTCCGAGATCATGCGAGAGCTGGTTTGCCGCTGCTTCATCACCCGCACAGACTGCAGCCTTTGGAAACTCACAGGCCAGCTCCAGCAGTCGCCCCGTGTTGTTTCGCCCGGAGAGGCCCACGATTTCAATCCGTTCCGGTAGCGCACGGGCTACACGCATCGCGCTTTCTCCGATGGAGCCCGTGGCCCCCAGGATCACGACGCGGCGCTTCATGCGAGGTGAGGGAGGAACTGGAGCAGGAAGTAAAAGAGCGGGAGGGTGAAGAGCAGGCTGTCGATGAGATCGAGACCGCCACCGATGCCGGGAAGGGCGTGGCCCGAATCTTTGGTGTGGACCGATCGCTTCAGGAGCGACTCAGCGAGATCCCCGGCCACACCGGCTACTGCGAGGATCAGCGAGAGGATGCATGCCACGGGGAGGCTGAAGTGGAAGACCGGTAGATAGCCGTCAAAGAGCCGGGAAACGACCACACCCGTCACCACGCCGAGCAGGATGCCACCCAGGATTCCCTCCCAGGTCTTCTTCGGGCTGATGTTGGGGAAGAAAGGAGTGCGCCCAAAGAGGCTTCCCGACAGAAAGGCTCCAACATCGGTAAATTTCGTGACCGCCACGACAAAGAGCACCAGATACTGGCCTGTGGTGTGACCATCCGCCGTGCGAGGCGTCAGGTAGAGGAGCTTTGCCATGAAGAGGAAAAGCCACGGGATATAGACCACGCCAAGCAGGGTGAAGGCGATGGCCTCGGCCGTTGCGCGACCAGGGTTATTCCGACCGAATTCCCTCAGGAAAAGCAATGGCACGAAAAGGGCGAGTGCCGCCGTTTCCACCGGGAACAGGGCAAAGCGCTTGAGAGGATCGGCGGCCGGGAGGAGCAGGAAGTTCAGGGCGATGAGCACCAGGGCCGCACCCATGCCGAAGCCCCGGTGATTACTGATCCCTCCAGCCCGAAGCAGGGCAAAATATTCCCAGAGTGAAACCAAAGCCGGGACAGCGATCAGGAAGGCAAAGAGGGGCTCCGAACGGAGCAGGAAAGCGGCGACGACGGCGGCCCAGAGACCTAGGGTGCTCAGTGTCCGGGGGATGAAAGAGGGGGGAAGTGGTCGCATGCCGAATGGTTGAAGGTAAAAATCCCGCCCTGAAAGGCAAGCCGCCGTTTTCCGGTTGCGGTGACCGGTGGTAGGTCTAGGCTTTTAAAACTTTCCTCGTTTAGAAAGCACACACAAGAACCAACCCCACGATTACGACGACCATGGCCAAAGAAGACGCATCCACCGAGAAGGTAGCCGACAAAGCCGCCGCCGCCCGCGCCAAGAACCTCGACCTCGCCATCCAGGCGATCGCCAAGGACTACGGCGACGGGGCGATCATGCGCCTCGGTGAGGCCTCCGCTGTCAATATCGCCTCGATCCCGACCGGCAACCTCCTCATCGACCGAGCCCTCGGTGTCGGCGGGTTCCCCCGCGGGCGCATCGTCGAGATTTTCGGCCCCGAGTCCTCGGGCAAGACGACCCTCACCCTGACCGTGGTGGCCCAGGCCCAGAAGAGGGGGGGAGTTGCCGCATTCATCGACGTCGAGCATGCTCTCGATCCCGGTTATGCCCGCAAGCTGGGCGTGAACCTCGAGGAACTCCTTGTCTCCCAGCCCAGCTCCGGCGAGGAGGCCCTTCGTATCTGCGAGACACTCGTGCGCTCCAATGCCGTCGACGTGATCGTCCTTGATTCGGTCGCCGCGCTCGTCACCAAAACCGAGCTTGAAGGCGAGATCGGCGACTCGGTCGTCGGCGCCCAGGCCCGCCTTATGAGTGCCGCCATGAGAAAACTCACCGCACTCATCTCCAAGGCTGACACCTGCTGTATCTTCACCAACCAAATCCGCGAGAAAATCGGCGTCATGTTCGGCAATCCCGAGACGACTCCGGGCGGCAAGGCTCTCAAGTTCTACTCCAGCGTCCGCTGCGACATCCGTCGCATCGGAGCGATCAAGCAGACCGACGGCACCGTCACCGGCAGCCGCACCCGCGTGAAGGTCGTGAAAAACAAGGTTGCCCCTCCCTTCACCGAGGCCGAGTTCGACATCATGTACAACGAGGGAATCTCCTCCACGGGTTCCCTGTTGGATCTTGCCATTGAGAAGAATGTTCTCGAGAAGCGCGGTTCCTGGCTCAACTACAAGGGGGAGAACATCGCCCAAGGCCGCGACGCCGCCAAGGACCTGCTCAAGACCAACACCGAGCTCTACGCCGAGATCGAGGAGGCAGTGAAGGTCGCCCTCGAGGCCGAGGCCGCGGGCAAAAAATAATCAGAATCGGGGGTGCTGGAGACTCTAGCGGTTGAGACTGAAGACTGAAGTAGGTACGGAGCGAGACATCTCTCCTTGTTTCGGATTTCCTACCAGTCTTCAGCCTTTGGTCTTCAGTCTGATTCCCCCTCTTCTGTCTTGCCGCATCAGGCTGGTTTCGGAATAATTTCCCCTTCGCGCACCGGTCTCCCCGGGGCGGGAAACGGCCCATGGCTCGCACGCTTTCCTTATCTTCCAAACCGAAAAAATCCGCTTCCCCTTCCAAGAAGAAGGGGGTGCGCCCCGTGATCACGAAGAAAGTGACCAAGGCACCTGCCAAGACTGCAAATAAAGCGCCGGCAAAGAAGGCGGCCCCTAAGAAGTCTGATGTGAAGGCGGTTGCGGCCAAGAAGCCAGCTCCTCTTTCCAAGGCTCCCAAGGCAGCCAAGGTGACCAAAGCGGTCGTCAAACCAGCCGCCCCTGTTTCCAAAGTTTCCAAAACCTCGACCGATTGGTCCAAGGATCCTTTCAACGCAAAGCTCAAGCCTGCCGAAAAGATCGGTTTCCTCCGCGAGATGCTTCGTATCCGCCGCTTTGAGCAGCAGGCACTCAAGCATTACAACAACGGGGCGATGGGTGGCTTTCTCCACCTCTATATCGGCCAGGAGTCGGTTGCCGTCGGCACTGCCTCGTTGATGAACGGCAAGGACGAGATCATCACAGCCTACCGTGACCACGGCCACGCCCTCGCTGTTGGCATGGGAATGGACGAATGCATGGCCGAACTCTTTGGCAAAGGAACCGGTTGCTCCAAGGGCAAGGGTGGCTCGATGCACTTCTTCGCCCCCGACAAGCACTACTGGGGCGGCCATGGCATCGTTGGCGGCCAGGCTCCGCTCGGGATGGGGCTCGCCTTCGCCTTGAAATACAAGGGGCTCAAGGGATGTGCGGTCGCTTTCCTCGGTGACGGTGCCGTGAACCAAGGTGTCTTCAGCGAATGCCTCAATATGGCCGCGCTTTTCGAACTACCCGTCGTCTTCGTCATCGAGAACAACGGCTACTCCATGGGCACGAGCCTCGAACGTTCCTCTGCCATCCGTCACTCCCTCGCCTCCCGCGCCGAGGGCTTCGATGTCGACTGGTCCCTCTGCGGCGGCTTCGATCTCTACGAGCTCCGCGCGAATCTCGGTGCCGTCATGGAGAAGGCCAGGACGAAGTTCCGCCCCCACGTTCTTGAGGTCTCGACCTACCGCTACTATGGCCACTCCGTTGCCGACGCAAACGCCAAGAAGTATCGCTCGCCCGAGGAGATCGAGCGCTACAAGACCGAGTGCGACCCGATCACCCTCTGGGAAAAGCAGCTTCTTAAGGAGAAGGTGATCACCGAGGCCGGCATCGAGAAGATCAATGCCGAGGCCAAGGCCGAGGCGGCGGCCGCTGCTGACTTCGCCATCGCGAGCCCCTGGCCTAGCGAGGAGAGTATTTTCGAGGACATCTACCACGAGGTGGATCACCAGACTGAGGCTGGCCAGACCGGCCGCCACTTCTTCAGCGAGTAACCATGGTTCTACTCCTTCAGCCTTCAGCCTTTTAGCCAATGCCCGTCATCACTTACCGCCAGGCCCTCAACGACGCCTTCGCCGAGGAGCTTTCCCGCGACGAGAATGTCTTCCTCATGGGCGAAGAAGTCGCCCAATACAATGGCGCCTACAAGGTCACCGAGGGACTCTGGCAGAAATTCGGATCGAAGCGTGTCATCGACACTCCGATCAGCGAGGCCGCTTTCCTGGGCATGGGCGTGGGTGCTGCGATGATGGGACTCCGTCCCGTGGTCGAGCTGATGTTCTGGAGCTTTGCCTATGTCGGCCTCGACCAGATCATCAACAACGCCGGCTGCATCCGCTACATGTCGGGTGGCCTGATCAATGTCCCGATGGTCATCCGCGGCCCCGCCAACGGCGGCACCAATGTCGGCGCGACCCACTCCCACACGCCGGAGAACTTCCTGGCAAATACTCCCGGTCTGAAGGTCGTCTGTCCCGCCACCCCGTACGACGCCAAGGGGCTCATGATCTCCTCCATTCGCGACAATGATACCGTCTGCTTCATGGAGAATACTCTCCTCTACGGTGATCTTGGCGAAGTTCCCGATGGCGCCTACACGATCCCACTCGGAGTCGCCGAGGTGAAGCGCGAGGGAATCGACGTCTCCCTGATAGCCCACGGCCGAGCGGTCCTCACTTCGCTGGCCGCCGCCGAGATCCTTTCGGCAGAGCACGGCATCGAGGCCGAGGTCGTTGACCTCCGCTCCATCCGTCCCCTCGACGAGGAGACCATCCTCAACTCGGTTGCCAAGACTCACCGTGCCGTGCTGGTCGACGAGAACAAGCCCTTCTGCGGCGTCAGCTCCCAGATCGCCGCCCTTCTCGCCGAGCAAGCCTTCGACGAACTCGACGCTCCGGTCCTGCGCGTCACGGCACTCGACGCCCCTGCGATCTACAGCATGCCGCTAGAGAAGCTCCAGCTTCCCGACGCCCAGGTCGTCGTCGCCAAAGTCCTCTCATCTTTCTGATCTGATGAATTTTCTGATGAAATTTTCGCGCGGAGACGCGGAGACGCGGAGAGACGGAAATCATACCCTTTCATTCCTCTGCGCCTCTGCGCCTCTGCGCGAGACCATGCAGTCCTAGTTTTTCAACACCAACCTCTTACTCCCATGCCCGAGATCACGATGCCCAAGCTCAGCGATACGATGACGGAGGGAACCCTCCTGCGCTGGCGAAAAAAGAAGGGTGACAATGTTGAGGTCGGCGACATCCTTGCCGAGGTCGAGACCGACAAGGCCACCATGGAGATGGAGGCCTTTGAGGAAGGAGTTCTCACCGACATCTACGTTCCCGAAGGTGGCAAGGTTATTGTCGGTGCGCCTCTTGCACTGGTCCTCAAGGAAGGAGAGAAAGCCAGCGACAAGCCAAAGGCCTCACCCGCTGCTGCCGCTCCTGCGGCTGATGCTCCCGCCGCCCGTCCTTCGGTTGCCAGCGGTCGTCCTCTCACTCCTCGTGCTCGTGCCGCCGCACTCCGTGCCGGTGGCGGAGTTGCTGGCAATCTGAACGAGGGAGTTCGCGTCAAGGCCTCACCGCTCGCCCGCAAGATCGCCGACGCCCGCGGGGTCCGCCTCGCAGGACTGCAGGGCACCGGCCCTGGTGGACGCATCATCGCCTTTGACGTCGAGAACGCACCCGTTGGCGGGCCGGCTCCCGCTGCAGGCGGATCTTCGCCCGTCGCAGCCATCCTGCCGACCCCGATCGCCGGGATGCCCGAGACCCGCGTGCCCCTCAGTGGTATGCGTCGTGTCATCGCCGAGCGCCTGCTCGCGAGCAAGACCCAGATCCCGCACTTCTATCTGTCGATAGAGATCGACGCCGCGCCGATGATGGCCTTCCGCAAGGAATACATCGAGGCCAGCGGAGGGAAAATCACCTTCAACGACATCGCCCTCGCAGCCGTGGCCCGCGCCGCCATGCAGAAGCCGAAGGTCAATGCCGCCTTCGCCGGTGACGCCATCATCGAGTACGGCAGCGTCAACCTCTCCGTGGCAATCGCCGTGGAGGACGGCCTCGTGACCCCGGTTATTCGTGATGCCCAGAAGCTCTCGCTCAAGGAGATCAGTGCCTCCGTCAAGGACCTCGCCCTTCGCGCGCGTGACAAGAAGCTCAAGCCCGAGGAATACGCGGGCGGCACCATCACCGTCTCCAATCTCGGCGCCTACGGGATCGAGCAGTTCTGCGCGATCGTGAATCCTCCCCAAGCCGCGATCCTCGCGGTCGGTGCCATCGTCAAGAAGCCCGTGGTCAACGAGCGAGACGAAATCGAGATCGGCCACCGCATGAGCATCACCCTCAGCGGCGATCACCGCGTGGTGGATGGAGCGGTGGCGGCGGAGTATATGTCCGCCCTCCGCAAGCTTCTAGAGTCCCCCGCGCTATTGCTTCTTTAAGGCTCGGGATATCGGCGGAGATTGTACTCGGGCGTGCCCAACGCCGCTCACCCCTAAAGGGGCTGCCTTTGGCAGTACAACCTACTCCCGCCAGTCGTAGGTTTGCTGTGTTCCTGCGCTCGCCGTAGGACTACTACGACTTCCCTTGTCCGCCTTGCTCTCCATCCGATCTTCCAAGCCTTACAAGACTTGAGGCATCACGTTTTTCATCAGCCAATCTCATCGCAATGGCGGCAATTCGAGGATCAGAAAATTCAGAGAAGTTTTTAGCTATTTGATCGAGCTCCACTAGAGTAAGGACTGCAAAAGGCGGGCGGGCATGAAAAACATCTAATGTTTTTCGGTGAGCAATATAAGCATTGTTACGCTTTTGATTCCAAACATTGAAAGAGGAAATGTAATTCCATTCTGTAAAGTAACATTTAGAAGCTAACCGCCAATACCAACGCATCAAAGTGGCGAGAATAATAATTAACGAAAACCATATAGAACCCCACAACAAACCCAGTGAAAACTGCAAAAGAAAACATAGTAGAGCTCCTGCAAAAATAGCAGCAATTTGAAAGATCATCAGATTGAACTAGTATTTCAGATGGTTTCTATTCTATTGCACCAATCTTGGAGCAATCCGTATAGATCCCTAATTCGGGCATCTCGGTCGTGAGCGGGATAAGAAAATCTAATCTTAGAAAAGCAACCTCGTTGTGATGATAATAAGAGATGAGATCTCTGGCGTCCAATATCTACGGTTAGACTAGAATCGGAAACCAAATATTCAAATTGCCAATGAAGAAATGTTGTTTTCCTTATACCAGAAATTACCTCCAAGCCGTCGATAGGTCCTACCTCAAATTCTTTGTATAGTTCAGATTGAGCCATCAATGTTATTTCCTCAATGCAAGATTGAAAATGACTTAGGATAATAGGATCCGAAACATCCTGTGGAATAGGTAAACATCCAGCATCATACAAATAGAGATCTACTTTTGAGGCTCCACGGCTGTATCTTGTTTGAAATCCATATTTAGGATCTTCATTTTCAATAATCCAATCATATGAAAAATCACCTAGATTGGATGGCAAAACATCTTTAGATTCAAATAAGGGTATCATTAGCTCAAGCTTTCATTATATTCATTATCGAAATTAAAATAGGCTTGCAAATTATCTGGAATATTATTATATATAGTTGATCTGACGATAAATGCAATTCTCAAGATGAAAATCTTACTCATTATATCACTGTTCTCGCTGGCTTTTATCGCAAATGCTCAGATTGTCTCTGACAATGGCCATAATTACTTTGTGCATAAGAGTGGAGATGGGTCGGCCACGGTTTTTAGTGACAAAGGGGTGACCTATATACAGCCTGGCCCAATGGGGGTAAACATTCTAAATACAGGCAGAGAAAATCCAAACGCAGTTACGGCAGCTTTATTAACACAACCCCGATTAGAGACCCCTTCGCAACGCCCAGTCTCAACTTCCTCATTGCAATATCCAATTGCAACAGTGCCAAAAGCATCCCCTTCGTTAATTCCGGATAGCATTTATATCCAACAAAATAATTCATCCGCTTCAAGGCGTCAGATAGTTGAAAATAGAGCAAAGTATCATCTCATAATTTCTGAGTATAAAAAGCTTACAGCCTCCATGGATGCCTCCACATTAGCGGCCTTTCGTAAGGATATGGCTGATGATATGGGGGTTAAAAAAGGCGACTCACTAAGTCCTAAAGAAACTCTTGGATACGCAAAGCTTTGGTTAAGATCACATTCAGAGAAGAAACAACCGTAAATCTTTATAAGAATAGCGCCAGAAAAGCCTCTTCGCTGTAATTATTTAACCTAACAGCCTCACCCGGCAAGGTCCGTCACCAGCCTCTTGCTAAGACTTTCCCGATCAAGTTCTCCTTCCCAGCGGCTGATGGCAATGGTTGCCACGGCGTTGCCGATGAAGTTCGTCACGGCCCGTCCGACGCTCATGAAGTGGTCGATGCCGACGAGCAGTCCTAGGGAGGCGATCGGGATCGTCGGGATCGCCTCAAGGGTTGCTGCGAGGACAATGAATCCCGATCCCGCCACACCGGTGGCTCCCTGCGACGTGATCATGGCGACGAGCAGGAGACCGAGCTGCTGGGAGAGATCCATGGGTGTCCCGGTGGCCTGTGCCAGAAAGACGACGGCCATCGTCATGTAGATATTGGTTCCGTCGAGGTTGAAGCTGTAACCAGTCGGGATGACCAGTCCCACGGTCGATTCGCGGCAGCCGAGGCGCTCCAGTTTCTCCATCACGCCGGGCATGGCGGTTTCCGAGGAGCTGGTGCCGAGCACTAGGAGCAGTTCCTCGCGCAAGTGCCCCAGGAAGGCCCAGAGTCCGGCCCCGCAGAGTCGGAGGATTCCGCCCAGCACTAGTACAACGAAGAGGATTGCTGTTCCGTAGAAGCAAACGATCAAGCGTAGGAGACCCAACAGCGCATCGGTCCCGTGGCTTGCCGCCATGAAGGCCATCGCGCCAAACACTCCGAAGGGGGCAAAGCGGACAATCAGCCCCAGCATCGCAAAGAGAAGTCCTGAAACCCTCCCGATCCCACTGAGGATGTGGCGGCCGCCATCAGGCAAGTGAGGGATGGCGAGTGCCGCGATGAGTGAAACGACAAGGATCTGGAGCAGGTTCGGGGAAATAAAAGCCCCGACGAGCGTGTCGGGAATGGACTCGCGAAGCATTCCGAGAAGGCTTGCAGGGTGAAAGGGGGGCGAGGCGGTCTGGGCGATGGGCTCCGCATGGCCGTGAAAGCCGGCGCCGGGCTTGATGAGGTTGACCGTCACAAGCCCGAGGAGGAGGGCGATGTTGGAGACGCTCTCGAAATAGAAAGCCGTCTTCAGTCCCATTCGTCCCAGCTTGCGGAGATCGCCCATGGATGCCATGCCATGCACCAGAGTGCAGAAAATGATCGGGGCGATCATCATCCGTACCAACGCGATAAAGGTGTCCCCGAGCGGCTTCAGGGTGCTGCCGAAGCGAGGGAAGAGCAGACCCGTTGCGATCCCCAAGGCCATTCCCGCCAAGACCTGCACATAAAGCCTCCGATACCACGGAGTGAAGGGTGAAGCGAGGGAGGGCTTCATGCTGTCAGCATACAGCTGAAGTCAGCGGGAAGGGCAGGCTTTTTGGGGCACTATGCGGAGGTTGCGGCTCCTCCCCGATCTGACCTAACAGTTCAGGCTTTAGTCTAATAGCCCCCTATCGTCTGCGCGTGGCTGCCGAAACGTGATCCAGTCAAAGCTCCAGGATCTGGAATTCCGTAGGCGGTATGCAGACGGCTCCGGTGAAAGGAAAGTCGAGGACGACGATTGTGAGGAAGCCGAGTGAGATTACGAGTGTCAGGATGAGGGTCATGACGGCGTGGGTCGGGAAGTCCTCGGCGCCGAAGAGGAAGCAGAAGCTGATGGTGAGTGCCCCTCCGGCGAGCAGGATAACCCAGAGAAAGGGAAGGAGTCCGCTCTGGGCATCATTGATCCGTGAGGATCTGAGGCTGTCGAGTCTCTGAAGGAGCTTTACCGACTCCGAGTAGAACGGGTTGGAATAGCTGATGGGATGGGTGGGATCGGAGAAAGCCCGCACGATCTGCTGCAGGATCGGCCCGACCTCGGGGCTTCTCTGCCCGTGAGCAAGAAGGGGCCACTCGCTGGAAACGACGGAATCACGGTATTTGCGGATGAGGGGGCGGATCGTTGCCCCATGTTCCGGCGGGAGGGAGCGTGCACACTGGTCAAGCGCCTCCACGCAGCGGGCTTCCTGCACCACATTCATTGCGGTCTGGTCGTAGGCGTTCCAGGTGTTCGTCACGATAAGTGTCAGGAAAATTCCGTAAACCGTGCCGAGTGCGCAGAAGATCGGCCCTGAGATGTCATGATGTTTCTTCAGATGGGTGTGCGAGATGAACCGCCGCACCACGAAGAGTCCCGCGAGGACAATCACGCAGGGTAGCGTGAGGCAGAGGAGTGTCAGGAACGGCGTCGGGAAGTTGAATCCCAGCCACTGCTCCAGGGTGAGGTGTTCCGCCAGCATGGGGGTTACTTCATGATGAGCCTGGTGAAGGCATCAGGCCCTATGGCAACAAGTCCCGTGAAGGGGAAGTCGAGGTTCACGATGGTGTAGAGGGCGAGGCACACCACACCGGTGAGCAACACGGTCATCACGGCGTGCGCATGGAGTTGTCTGGCTCCGAAGAGGTAGGAAAAGCAGACGGTGGCCACCCCGCCGGTGAGGAGAACGCCCCAGAGGAAGGGGATGAGTCCTGTGCCGGAATCCTCGATGCGTGCGGATCGTAGGGACTGGAGCATATTGATGTTTTTAACCGACTCGTGGAAGTAGGCTCCTTCCGAGGCGTCGGTGACCTTGAAGTGAGCGTAGGCATCAGCGATCCGGTGGAGCATTTCCGTGCAGGCTGGATCGCCCTCTCCCTTGCGGATGGAAGTCCATTCCCGGGTGACGAGGGAGTCCCGGTAGTTCCTCATCAAGGGACGAACCTGATCACGAAACTGAGATGGGAAGGCCTCGGAATCAAGATAGAGGCTCTGGAGGCAGCGCGCTTCCTCGATGACGTGGCCCGCGGTGGTGGAGTAGAACTGCCAGGTGCTTGCCACGATCAGGGCGAGGAAGATCCCGTAGAGGGCGCCGATGGTGTTGAGGAAGGGGCCGGCGATGTCGTGATATTGCCGCAGGGTATCGGGCCTGATGACCTTGCGGAGGAGAAAAAGTCCCAGTACGGCGAGGAGGATAGGACCGATGATGCAGATGATGATCAGTTGATGGGGCTCAAAGTGGACCACCAGAGAATGCTCCAGCGACATGGCAAGGGGTTCCTTCATGGAGTAAGCAATGTGTCCTTCACTTAACCAACGCAAGGATGATCGCCCCAAGCAGCAGAAGCGATCCTCCCAGACGGGCGACCCAATACTCTCGGGCATTTCCCTCGCCCTTCCAGGCATCGATCGCCACGGACCAGATAGTACGAGTGGCGTAGAGGATATTGATGAGCGTGGCCTCTCCAAAGAGTCCGATCAGCATGATCACGAGCGGTGCCTGAAAGCCGATGATGGCACCGCCGAGCAGGAGACGCTTTTTGGCGACAGGAGGTGCCGGTGGCGTGGAGCCGAGCAATGGGGTCATCCCGGCCAGCACCACGAACATCATCGGCTGAAAGAAAGCGACCCCGGACTTCCGCGCATAGCCCTGCGTCAGCACATCGACGAGAGCGAACAGCACGCTCGCTCCCATGGCCCAGCCGACGGCGGCGCGGCGGTGATGCTTATTGTGATCCGGCCCGGTCTGCAGGAGTGTCAGTGCAACGACGGTGAGGGCGGCTGCAGTCAGGAGCTTCCACCCGATGGGAGTGTGGAGGAGCAGGATCGAGAAGAGGGCGACGAGGATCGTCTTGGTGCCAAGTAGTGGGGCGCTGATGGAGAGATCTGCCTTGGCGAGTGCTTTGACTGTGCAGATGCGCCCGACAAAGAGAGAGAGTCCTGCGCCGATCGCCGCAAACGCCGAAGCGAGGTCCGGATGGAAGCCGAACTGCTTCGGGAAGAAAAGCGGAAGGACGGCGAGTGGGAGCGACCACGCGGCCATCGCGTAGTTGGAGAAGATATTGACCCGCTTGGTCGTCGCCCCGTGATGGATCGATCCCTTGAGTTCGAGATATCCGAGCGCATAGAGAAGCGCGGCGCCAAGGGCTCCGAGGGGGATCATGCTGAAAGGATGAAGGATGAGGGATGAAAAGAAAGAATCCCTTCGGATGATTCCTGATTTCTTGAGTTCCTGATTAAAACTCAGTCCGTCATGGCCTGATCAGCGGCGACGAGTTTTTCGTACAAGGGTTGCAGGCCTTCCGGGATGACTTTTGTGCCGGCGATCACCGGCATGAAGTTCTGATCGCCCGTCCAGCGAGGCACGATGTGAAGGTGGAGATGTTCCTCGTATCCCGCGCCGGCCACGGTGCCAAGGTTGAAGCCGACATTGAATCCCTCGGCCTTCACCACCTCGCGCAGGAGGTGTTGGGCATGGGTGGCCAGATGCCAGAGATCGAGCGTCTCTTCATCGGTCAGATCCTCCATGCGTCCCGTACGGCGATAGGGGACTACCATCAGGTGGCCTGAGGAATAGGGATACTTGTTGAGCATCAGGAAGGCATTCTTCCTGCGGCAGACCACGAAATGAGCCGCGTCGTCGGAGGTGGCGGCGGCCTCCCCAAGGAAGTCCTCGCCATTGACTCTCTCTCGAGAGAAGTACTCGACGCGCCACGGGGCCCAGAGCGACTCGAGGTGTTTGGTTGTCTCCATGGGTCCTGTTATCCACTTAGGGCTGGAGACATTCAAGCACGGCTCGGGCGGCGCGGCGTGATGCGGGATTTCCGCTTTCCCCACCGAGAATGGATGTCACGGAGGCCAGGTCGGAGGAGAGGCGTTCACGCGCTTCGCGGCTGTTGAGGAGGCGAAGCCCCTCGTCGGCCAGTGCTGCTGGCGTGGCGGCGTGCTGGATGAATTCCCGGACGACCGAGCGGTTCCCAAGGATATTCACCATACCGAGGTACTTCACACGGATTAGCCTCAGGCCGACCTCATAGGTGAGGGTGGCGACACGATAGACGAGCGCGTAGGGAAGCCCGAGACATCCGGCTTCGAGCGTCGCGGTGCCCGAGCAGACGAGTCCAGCCGCGGCACGTCGCATCAGATCCCGCGCAGCCCCGATGGTGACAGTGATCTCCACGCCGGCTTCTCGGGCCATGGCGCGGATGATCTCTGCATGGGCAGGCGTGGCGGCTGCAGCCTCCAAGCGGATCTCAGGGCGTGATTTTCGAATAAGCGCTGCGGCTCTCGCCATGGCGGGAAAGATTCGTCGCACTTCGCGCTCGCGGCTGCCGGGAAAAAGCCCGAAGAGCATTTCATCGCGTTCGGCGGGAGGGACAGGGCGGA
>RFPR01000045.1 GCA_009928265.1 Pseudomonadota bacterium
TTTCGGCCCGGGAAGTCTCTGGGAGGAAAACGATGCGATGGCCGCCAACCGACTCCGCTGGCCGCAGGAATCAAAAACCTCCTATGAGGCCACCTACCGCCGCTATCCCTACACGTTCAACTCGGATACGAGGGTCTTTGGCGTGCGTTCACTCTGCCTCTTCCTGCAGGGGGTGGGAGACAAGACAAGCCGTGTCTCGATTCTCTTCGCCAACAAGGGGGACATCGCCTTCTACATGTCGCCGGAGGAAGCCTCACGGCAGAAACCCGACGAACCCCTGAACGTCTCCGACGGGATGATGCGGGGACTCCAGGAAGCCATTCGGACAGAGGCCGCTGCTCTCCGGACTGGACTCCGTAATCTCTTCGGGGCTTCCCGCAGCGTGAGCCTGGGGCGCTTCCAGCAGACCAGGGAACAGGCGGAGCGATGGGACTGGCAGGGGCACTCCTTCCTTCTGGTGGAACTGCCGGGCGAATACGTGGCTCTCAGGATCCTCCCCACCACCGTCCTCGATGATGCCGACTCGTCTAAGAAATCCTTTGCAGCCGCCAAGCGTGATCTCCCCCGTCGTGTGGAGAAACGACCCAATGGCGATGTCCTCATCAGCGATCTCCCGATGAGTGATCAGGGACGCAAGGGATACTGCGTCCCGGCGACCTTCGAACGGCTGCTGCGCTACTACGGGTTGCCGGCGGACATGAACGTGCTCGCCATGGTGGGAAAGACGAAGGCCGGGGGAGGCACCAGCATTTCGCAGATCATCGGGGCCACCCAGAGCGTGGTCTACGATGCCGGCGGAACGATTATGCCGAGAAACTTCAGCGGCAACATCCAGGAGATCAAGCCGCTCATCGACGCGGGAAAACCGCTGATCTTCGCACACTACAGCACCAAGGAGTTCAACAAACGGGTCGATGGCCGGATGGAACGCCGCATCGCGATCACGAATTGGAACGACTGGGCGACCAAGTTCCTGCCAGCACTCAAAAAAGGAGCGCCGCTCAAGCCCGAGCCCGAATACGGTCATGTCTGCATGATCATCGGCTACAACGAAAAGACCCGCGAGATCGCCATCCCCGCCGCGACGGAACGCTGGATGACCGAGGAGGAGGCCCGCCAGATCATGCAACCGACGGGACTCTCGGTTATCGAGTGAGAAACGGAAGGGGGTTAGGCTCTTAGGTTGGTCAGAAGCAACGTCAGGCCCTCGCCTTCCCGCTCCGACCCCCGTCGTTTGTCTCTCGACTCACCCTACCCACCGACTTTCCCTTGAGGCACCCCTTCCAGCTTGACGCCGATAGCTCCAAAAGGTCCTTGGATCTTCTTCATTGCCTCTCTCCACGCCGCTTGATTCAGCCTTGCAGGGAGAGCGCTTTGGCGACACAAGGTCACCTCCCTTTTTTACGTCATGAAAAGCTACAACGCACCAATTCCAGCGGTTAAGCCTTGCCCAAAGCGTTGGGAGGAAATGGCAGGCGACGGGAAACGTCGTTTCTGCGGGCACTGCAATCTTCACGTTCACAATCTCTCCGCAATGTCTGAAAAGGAGAGAGCCGACTTTATCGATGGGTCGGAAAGCCGATCCTGTATTGCCTATCTGGTCCGGCCCGACGGGACCATGGTTACTCGGTCCTTTTGGAATCGTCTTCTCTCACCCTTCAGCAACTTACAATTGGGGAGCGTCGCCATCCTGGCAACCACCATGCCGATCTTCTTTTCCTCATGCACGCCGAAAAGGGTTCTTGGAAAACCGATGCCAAGCCGCAATTCGGAATCAATAAAGATTCCGGATGACAAGGCTCCCAGGATGGTGTTTGGGGAACTCCTCCCCGTTAAAGCGCCTGTCGAACCGCCGACCAGCAGCCAATAAAAAGAAGTCTCAAGCTGGCTTCGTCGGCCGTCACTAGCCCTGCACCTGGTCTAGCGCCGCGACCTTTCCCCACTTCCGCGCCCCCTTGATCGCGCGGGTGATGAACTTCTTGGCCTCGCCAACGGCCTTCGGCAGGGGAAGCCCCTTGGCGAACCCCGCAGCAATCGCGGCCGAGTAGGTGCATCCCGTGCCGTGCGTCTCGATGCCCCGTACGAAGGGGGCGCTGTAACGATGCTGTTCCCAGTCTGGAGTCAGCAGGATGTCGGTCGCCGTGTCACTGCGGAGATGCCCCCCTTTCAGCAGGACGGAGGAGCCAGTACCTGCTGTCAGCCTCTTGCCCGCCGCTAGCATCTCAGCCACGGAATCAGGTTTCAGACCTGTGAGCATCCCGAGTTCATCGAGATTAGGCGTGATCAGCGTCGCCATCGGGAAGAGGAGCTTCTCGTAGGCGGCGACGGCACCGGCCTTGAGCAGGGGATCGCCGCTGGAAGCAACCATGACCGGATCGATCACAAGGGAGGGACGCTTTTTCATCCGACCAAGCACATCGGCGACGACGCGGATGATAGGCGCGGAAAAGAGCATCCCGGTCTTGATCGCGGCGACAGGGTAGGCCGCCAGCATCACCTCGAGCTGATCACGGACGACCTCCGGCTTCACCGCCTGAATGGAGCGGACCTTGCCGGGGATCTCGGCGACCACGCAGGTGATGGCGGTGAGACCATGGCACCCGAGTGCGGAGAAAGTCTTCAGGTCGGCCTGCGCTCCAGCGCCGCAGGAGGAATCGGAACCGGCAATGGTGAGGACGACGGGAAGCATCTGGGGAAAGGATGAATTATGAAGGATGAATTATGAAGGGGGAAACTCCAGCGGCAGAGCGTGGCTCCTCATGCCTTCCTCAGACCTAACAGTCCAATAGTCTTCAGCCTAAAAGGCTCTTCCTACCTCTCCTCGTGATTCCTAGCCATGATGAGATAAATCAGGTTGCCAAGGGCGGCGACAAAAGCGGCCACGTAGGTCAGGGCCGCCGCGTCGAGGACGGCGTCGACGCCGCCTGCCTCCTCTCCCGACCGGACGATCCCCATCCGTTGCAGGATCGCCTTGGCGCGGTTGGAGGCATCGAACTCGACGGGCAGCGTCACGAGTTGGAACACCATCAGGATCGCGTAGCAGGCGATGCCGAGGGTGATCAGCCCCGTCATGTGGAAAAAGAATCCGCCCAGAATCACGAAGGGGAGGATCTGCGAGGCGAACTGGGTTGCCGGGACGATCTGCATCCGCAGGTTCAGCGGACCGTAGTTCATCTGGTGCTGGAGGGCGTGACCGCACTCGTGGGCGGCGATGCCCACCGAGGCGACCGAGTTACCATGATAGACATCCGTCGAGAGGCAGAGCCTCTTGCCGGAGGGATCATAGTGGTCTCCGAGCATGTCGTTGATCTCCTCAACGCGCACATCGGCGATCCCCGCGTCGGCAAGGATCCGGGAGGCGGTCTGGGCACCGGTCAGGCCCGTGGCAACGGGCACCGCTTTCCAAGTCTTGAAAGCGGAGGAGACACGGAACTGGGCCCAGAGGCCGAAGGCCAGCGGCACGCCGATCAGCAGAAGGTAAGTTTCGAAGTTCATGGTCGCTTGTGATGCATGATACCAGACAACTCTCAGCAAAAAACGTTCAACGGCTCAGAGTTCGAGCGGTTTCGGACAGCGGCTCAGCATCTTGTGCCCTGTCTTGGTGATCAGGACAACGTCCTCATGGCGGACACCGCCGACTCCCGGAATATAAAGACCCGGTTCGATCGTGAAGACCTGGCCGGCCTTGAGCTTCCCGGCGCCGAACCTCGGGGCCTCGTGCAGGTCGAGCCCGAGTCCGTGACCAGTGCCGTGGAAGAATCCGGTCCAGCGACCGGCGACGCGTTCGGTCGGGTAGCCGTTGTCGCTGAAAAACTCCGTTACCTCCCGGTGAATTGCGCCGCCATCAGCCCCGGCGCGGAGCGATCCGAGCGCCAACCTCTGGCCGAGTAGGCAGACCTCCCAGAGACGCGACTGGGCTTCGGTTGCCTGGCCCCGGACGACAGTCCGCGTCAGATCGCCGTAGTAGCCGCTGCGAGCGCGGGGAAAGAGATCAAGGATGAGCAGGGAGTGAGCCCTGAGCGGCCCGTGTCCACGTTCATGCGGGTCGCATGCCTGCTCGCCGCAGGCCACGATCGAGTTCCCCGCGGGGATGCCGCCGGCACGGAGGATCGCCGACTCGATCTCGATCCGAAGTCGCTCGGACGTCAGGACTCCGCCTCCCAAGCGCAGGACTTTTGCGCGACCAATCGACGAGGCGCGAAGGACTTCGAAGGCCCGTTCCATCCCGGCCTCGGTGATCCGGGTCGCCTCGGTCAGGAGACGAATCTCATCGGGTGTCTTGATTTGACGCTCGGGACGGAACATCCCCTCGACAGGCGTCACGTTCACTCCGTGTGGCTCGAGTTCCCTGGCCAAACCCAGCGGAAAATCGACGGGCACCTGCGGACGGCTTCCGCCGCGTGCCTTGGCAAATGCAGCAATAATGGCTGCTGAGGACGGCTTGGTTCCGGTATTGGCAGCCACCTTGCGGTCCAGATCGCTCCAGGAGACAACCTCGTCGACCCGCGCCTCTTTTCGCCCCCGGTCGATTTCCAGATCACTGAGCAGGATGAAGGTCTTACCCCTGCTTTCCAGAAAAACAAAGGGATCCGGGGCACGGAACCCCGTTGCATGGAACATGTCGGCCCCATGTTCGCTCTCCGAGAAGAGAAGACGGGCCTGCTTGAGGGACGTTCGCCCCGATGTCTTTGAGGATGCCATGGGCATAAGCGTCGGCGGGGAACGCCCCAGCGGGCAACCGGATTCCCCGGTGAAAATTTCATCAAAAAGAGCTTGCTGCCCTCGCTGTTTTCCCTATTGTCTCCCGTCCCTATGGCAAAGACTTCCTGGCTTGAAAGAGACAAACGCAAGCGCGAGACCGTCGCGAAGTGGGCGGAGCTCCGTGCTGAGCTCAAGGCGAAGAAGGACTATATCGGCCTGAGCCAGCTTCCCCGCGACGCCAGCCCCGTTCGTCTCGTCAACCGCTGCCAGGTTTCCGGCCGCCGCCGTGCTTACCTGCGCCGCTTCAAGATCTCGCGTATCACCTTGTGAACTGGCGACCAACGGGCTCATCCCCGGCGTCACCAAGTCCTCCTGGTAAACGATCCCTCCGCAGACGGTGTCCCTTCACCGGGACCCGACTCTCCGGTTCCTTCTCCCATGATTTCCCGAGTCGCACCCATCGTATCGTGCGACTCCCCTGCCCGCGCATCGCGCTGCCGTCGGGCCAACTGAGGTTCCCATGACGCTCGTCACCGTCCTTCTGGCGGTGGCGGCAGGGGATCCCGCCCAACTGCCCGCCGCCCCTCTTCCCGCCGACCACTGGGATTCCGCGGAGTTCATCCTCCTGCGCATCGCGGCGATCCTGGCTCTGGTCCTGCTGAACGGCTTTTTCGTCGCCTCGGAGCTGGCCGTGGTGAAAATCCGCGGAACCCAGCTTGACCCCCTTGCCGAGGCAGGGAACAAGCGGGCACGGATCGCCCGTCACATCACCGGCCATCTTGAGTCCTACATCTCGGCCACCCAGCTGGGAA
Organism: Pseudomonadota bacterium; assembly: GCA_009928265.1. Classification (GTDB taxonomy): domain Bacteria; phylum Verrucomicrobiota; class Verrucomicrobiia; order Chthoniobacterales; family UBA6821; genus UBA6821. The sequence continues at coordinate 5,514 of RFPR01000045.1, forward strand.
TCACGCTCTCAAGCCTGGGCCTTGGCTGGTTGGGCGAACCCTTCGTCGCCCACCTGATCGAGCCCCTCTTTCATGTGGCGGGAATCGGGAGCCCAGGGCTTGTCACCACGGTCTCTTTCATCCTGGCCTTCTCGCTCATCACATTCCTTCACATCGTGCTTGGGGAGCTTGCGCCAAAGGCGATCGCGATCCGGAAGCCGCTCGCCGTGGCACTTTGGCTCAGCCCCGCACTAGGCCTCTTCCATACCGTGTTCCGTCCGGTGATCCGCCTGCTCAACGGCTCGGCAAACCTTCTCCTCCGCCATGTGCTGAGGATCGAGCCCCCCGAGGAGGGTGAAGGAGCGCACAGCAACGAGGAACTCCGCGTCATTCTCTCCGAGAGCCTCGAGGCCGAGGAGGTCACCCCGCTAGGCCAGCAGCTTGCGGTCAACGCGCTCGACCTCCAGCACAGGGTTGTCCGCGACATCATGACGCCGAGGAGCGAGGTCATCTTCCTCGACCCGGAAGAGCCGTTCGAGACGGAACTCAAGAAGGCGATCGACTCCCGTCATACCCGCTTCCCTCTCTGCACGGGGGCCCTCGACGACTCCGCGGGCCTCGTCCACATCAAGGATCTCCTGGGCCTCGTCCATTCAGGAAAGCCCGATCTGCGCGGGGTTCAACGCCCGATCCATCATGTCTCGGAAATGATGCCGCTCGAAAAGCTGCTGAACTACTTCCTCGCCAAACATGCCCACCTTGCCGTCGCCGTCGACGAATATGGCGGCGCCGTCGGTATCGTGACCCTGGACAACGTGCTCGAGGAGCTGGTCGGCTCGATCCATGACGAGTTCGACACCAAGGAGGACGAGATCACGAAGGTGCGCGACGGAGAATTCGATGCCGAGGGAACAACCGCCCTGCACGACCTTGCCGAGGAAACGGGTCTGAAGTTTGAGGAAACCGAGGTCAGCACGATCGGTGGTTACGTCACCCAACTCCTGGGTCATCTCCCGCAACGCGGCGAGAAGGTCACGATCGGCGATTACACCGTCACGGTGACCGAGACCGACGGCCGTCGCGTCCTGAAGGTTAATTTCAAACGTCTGCTCAGCCTTCCTTCGAAGGACTAGCACGGAAGGAAAGCCTCCCCTCGGTCCTCATCCGTCCGAGAGCGGATGGCGCATGTCGGGCAGAACCGCCTTGGAGGAGACCTCGATCTCACGTTCCTGACCGAGCAGGCTCAGAAGGATCGCCACACGCTCCCGGGCCGGAAGCACACGGGTGACGAGCGCCTTCACGCCCATGAACGGCCCCTCGACAACCTTGACCTCCTCACCCTCGCGGATCTCTGCCGAAATTTCCACGGTCTCACCGTCGGCGACATGCCGGCGCAGGTCCTCGACGATCGAATCCTCGACCACGCAGGGAGCACCCCCGAACGACAGCGTCTTGGCCACGCCGCTCGTGGCGGCGATACGACGATAAAGCTCCGGATAGACGAAACGCACGAAAAGGTATCCCGGGAACATCGCCTCATTAACCCAGGCGACCCCGGTCGACCGGGCCCGCTTGAAACGGATCTTTGGGCAAAAGACTTCCAACCCCAACTCTGCCCGAAGCAGGCGGGTGGCGATGCCCTCCTGCTTGGGCTTGGTTTTCACGCAATACCAGAGCAGTTCGTCCCAAAAGGGAGAGGGATTCGTCTGCTGTTCCGACATGATCGGGATGATGTCAGGAAGCCGAAGGCGCCGCAACACGGGGCGATTGTGGCGAAATCGTGACATCAGTCCTCTTGGAGAATTCCGTGGCCCGTCCTACACAACATCTTGTGACCGACGAGGCCCTCAACCACTACAGGAGCGTCTGGATTTCCGACGTGCACCTCGGGACACGGGGCAGTCAGGCAAAGGCGTTGCTCGGTTTCCTGCGGACCTTTGAATGCGACACCCTTTATGTGGTAGGCGATCTCATCGACATCTGGGCGATGAAACGCGGTGTCTACTGGACCCAAGAGCACAGCGATGTGATCCAGAAAATCCTCCGCAAAGGTCGCAAGGGCTCCAAGATCATCTATATTCCCGGAAACCATGACGAGCGTATCGCCGACTTCACGGGCGATTACGCCAACGTCCACATCCAGCAGCGCGCTTTTCACGAGACGGTCGACGGACGCCGACTCCTTGTGGCCCATGGGCATGAACTCGACACGGTCGTCCAAAACATCGGTTGGCTCGCCCATGTCGGCGACATCGGATACCAGCTGCTCCTCCAACTCAACGGGCCCGTCAATTTCTTCCGCCGCCTGCTTGGCCGCGGCCACTGGTCGCTGAGCGCCTACGTGAAGAGTAGCGTAAAGAACGTGGTCAACTTCATCGGAGGATTCGAGGAGTCGATGGTCCATTTTGCCTCGGACGCGAAGGCGGATGGCATTATCTGCGGCCATATCCACACTGCCGCGATCCGCAAGATCAAGGCCCTCGATTACTACAACACCGGCGACTGGGTCGAGAGCCTCACGGCACTGGTCGAGGAGGAGGATGGACGCCTCAAGCTTCTTCAGTTCAACCAGAATGGTGAGATCGTCCACACCCTCGCCACCTGCGGAGCCCTCGATCGTGCGGGTGTTGTACCCGTGAAGGAGACCCAGCCAGCGGAGTTCCCACCCGAGGCCGTGGTGGTCTGAAAAAATCTGGCGGGACGGGATTCGGAAGCGTAGCTTCTGGAACTCTCCGATGACCATCTGCCTGCTCAAGTCCAAGATCCACCGCGCCGTCGTCACAGGCGCCTCCGTCGATTACGAGGGAAGCCTCACGATTGCCTCTGACCTCGCCGAACGGGTAGGTCTCCGTCCCTACGAACGGATCTTGGTGGGTAACATGGGCAACGGCGAGCGCTTCGAGACCTACGTGATCTACGGGCCGCACGGCTCGGGAGCTTTCGAGCTGAACGGGGCAACCGCCCATCTCGGCAAGATCGGAGATCGCCTGACCATCATGTCCTTCACCTGGTTGGACGAGGAGGAGGCTGCATGCCACAAGCCCTCCGTCATCACCCTCGACAACCAGAACGGGATCAAGAAGGCGTAGCTTCCGGCCGAGCAAGAGGGAAGAAGGGGATCAGGAAGATCCCCGTGGCGCAGAGCACACCGCAAAGCGGCACCGCGATTCCAATGCCGGCATGATCGGCTACCCATCCTGCCAGCCAGCTTCCCACGGCAAGCGATCCTTGGAAGGTCAGAAGGTAAAAGGAAATCGTTCTCCCCCTCACCCAGTCGGGCGAGCAGTGCTGAACCGAGATATTGTGGTTAACCGCCACCACGATCCAGAACAGGCCGGCCACAAGCATTGCTGTAGCAACCACGTGCAGACTCCTGCTCAGTCCGACAACAAGGATGCTCAGCGAGAAAACCAGGAGTGAAATCCCCACCATCCGCTCCAACGGGAATCGCCGGCGAAATGCCGGGATGAACAGGGCCCCGATCACCGAACCCAACCCGAAGGCACTCAACAGGATGCCGTAGCCCGTGGCTCCAGTGCCCAGATGGTCACGGGCCACCACCGGAAGGAGTGCCCAGACCCCGGAGCCGGTCAGCATGAACCATCCCGTGCGTAGTAGGATGCCGCCGATCAGCGGTGAACGCCTCACGAATTTCCATCCCTCGGCGAGCGAATGCAGGACGGCCGAAGGGGTTGCCCGTCCACGCGAGGGAACAACGAGATGAGCAGGCACGCGTTGTAAACCCGCCAACACAGCGACGAAGGAAACCGCGTTGAGGGCAAAAACCCAAGCCGCGCCAAAGGCTCCGACTAGGAAACCACCAAGCGCGGGCCCGATTGCACGGGCGAGATTGAAACTGATGCTGTTAAGAGAGACGGCAGCGGCGGCCTTGTCACGGGTCACAAGATCCTGAAGCAGGGTCTGCCAACCTGGAAGATGAATGGCGGAGCCGAGGCCGAGCAACAGGAGGAGGACGAGTAGCTCCGTTGGCTTCATCCGCCCGCTCCAGGCCATCACGGCCATCAGGGCGGCGGTTGCCATCATCCAGAGTTGTGCTCCAACGAGAAGGCGACGCCGGTTGACCAGATCAGTCAGCGCACCCCCGGCGACTCCTAGTAGGAATGCGGGGAGGCTCGCCGCGGTCTGAACAAGTCCAATGAGCAGCGGCGAATGAGTCAGCGTGGTCATGAGCCACGCCGCGGCCGCACCGTGCATGATTGTGCCGAGGTTGGAGAGGAAATTGGCGATCCAGAGATCGCGGAACTCAGGCTGCCGGAGGGGAGCGGTACCGTGTTCGAGGAACTTCCAGTTCATCGGCATTGGCAAAACTCCATACTCCATCTTCCCATGGAACCAGGAAGCGCACCAGCGGGATGAGGGGATGAGGCTCGCCCTCCATCGCCTGCGATGATACCCCGTCCCAATGAATCCTTCCCTTCAAGATCTCTCCCTCTTCCGACAGCAGGCTTATTTTGGCGGACGATGGGCTGATACCTCCTCGGGGGAAAAGACCGAGGTGCTCGATCCCGCCGACGGAGTGACGATCGGATCGGTTCCTTCGCTCTCCGGGGAGGAAACCGCCTCGGCACTGGAGTTCGCGGCGACGGCGATGGAGGCATGGAAGCGCGAACCGGCATCCCGTCGCGCAGCGATTCTGCAGAAATGGCATGACCTTCTTGTCGCCCATACCGAGGATCTGGCATGCATCCTCACCGCGGAGCAGGGCAAACCCCTGACGGAGGCGCGTTCCGAGGTGGCATACGGGGCCGACTATGTCGGATGGTTTGCCGGGGAAGCGGTCCGCATCGACGGGGAGATTCTGCAAGCCCCCACTCAGGACAAGAGGATCATGGTGCTCAAACAGCCCGTCGGTCTCTGTACGGCGATCACCCCGTGGAATTTTCCGATCGCGATGGTCACCCGCAAAGTTGCTCCGGCGTTGGCGGCGGGATGCGCCATGGTGGTCAAGCCTGCGCCTCAGACCCCCTTCTCTTGCCTTGCCATCGCCGAACTGGCACTGCGTGCCGGACTGCCGCCCGGCCTCTTCTCCGTCGTCACGGGGGAGGCCTCCGTCATCGGACCGGTCCTCTCAACTCATCCGCTGGTCCGCAAGCTCAGCTTCACCGGATCGACCGAGGTCGGGAAGCTGCTCATCGCGCAGGCCTCCGGAACGGTCAAAAAAGTGACGATGGAACTCGGAGGGAATGCCCCCTTCGTGGTTTTTGAAGATGCTGATCTGGAAGCAGCGGTCGCGGGACTGATGCTTTCAAAGTTTCGTGCGAGCGGCCAGACATGCATCTGCGCGAACAGGATCCTTGTCCACGAATCCGTCAGTGATCGTTTCACCAGCCTGCTGAAACATGCCATCTCTGAACTGCGTGTCGGCCCGGGAACCCAGGAAGGCGTGACTCAGGGCCCGCTGATCGACACTGCCGCACTAAACAAGGTAGAGCATCTCGTTGGTGATGCCGTCTCGAAGGGAGCCCGTGTGCTCGTTGGCGGAAAACCGCATCCCCTCGGAGGCACCTTCTATGAGCCCACGATCCTCGAAGGCTGCACCCGGGCCATGGATCTCTGGCACGAGGAGATCTTTGGCCCGGTCGTCGCCCTCTACGGATTTTCAACGGAGAAAGAGGCTGTTAGCATGGCCAACGACACACGCGTCGGATTGGCTTCGTATGTCTACACCCGTGATATGAAACGCTTCTGGCGTGTGGGCGAGGCGCTGGAATACGGGATGGTGGGGGTGAACACCGGGGCGATTTCCAACGCAGCCGCACCCTTCGGGGGCATCAAGGAATCAGGCTACGGGCGCGAAGGATCCTATCACGGCATCGCCGACTACCTCACGATGAAATACCTCTGCCTCGGGGGCTTGAATTAAAGCGCGATGCCTAGGCTCGAGAGAGTCTTCAGATCAAGACGCCCGCTGACCGGCAGTCCGTTATCAGCCTGAAACTGCTGGATCGCCTGCTGGATCACGGGGCCGTATTCGCCGTCCACCGAGCCCTTGTAATAGCCTAGCCCGGCAAGCTTCGCCTCCGCCTTGGCCAGCGTGTTGCTCGGAATTTCGCGGGAGACCTTCTTCTCCTCCACGACGACGCTTCGGGGAGGTTGGTAATAGCCGATCGAGGAATAGGCGGGTGCGGCATAAACAGGCGCCGGAACCGTGTAGACGGGAGCGGGTGCCGAATAGACAGGCGGTGCGTAGACCACTGGGGCGGCAGCCAAACCAAACATGCTCCACCCGACGCCGTTCGGGATACCGGTTCCGTACCATCCAGGACCGCATCCTCCACGATAATAGCCACCCCAGCCACCGCCCCAACCGCAGTAGGGACCAGCCTGCACGGCTGGAATCATTCCCAAAAGCAGGAGGATCACTACTAGGGAACGGACAAAGGCTTTGTTCATACGGGCGGATGTTGCAGCACTCATCCACCCAAACGTCAGCACACGCAACACCAAAACATCAGCCGTGGCCGAAAGCGTGGGCCCCAAGGGCAGCAACCATGCCAAAGCCGATCACCCAAGGGAGCACGCCCAGTGAGATCGCCATCTGGATCCTAAGTGGTGCCTCTCCGAGCGAGAGGCAAATCAGTGCCGTCGCCTGAGGGCCTATCGTGATTGGCGCGATGAGGCCTAGCCCCCAAAGACCGAATCGTTCCCAGATCCGCCAGAAGAGTTTGGATGGGTCGGGCTGCGGATTCACCTTCAGCTTCCGTGTGATCCAGTCGCGTAGCGGAGCTCCGATAAGCAGGATTACAGTGCCCCCGAAGGAATACCCTATCCACGCTGCCAAGGCTGCAAACAGTACGGGAGTCCCAGCAGCCACACCCGCCGGGATCGCCGCCACGAAATAGAGGAAGCCAAGTCCGAGCGCCGTGAAGAACCCGGCCATGCTTCCCTATGCCAAGAAGGGGTAGTCGGTGTAGCCCTTCTCCGTTCCGCCGTAGAAGGAAGCCTCATCGGGTTGATTGAGCGGAGCGTCCTTGAGGAGACGCTCGGGCAGATCGGGATTGGCAAGGAACGGGACGCCGAAGGCGATCGCATCAGCCCACCTCTCGGCCAAGGCGCGGTTGCCGCTCTCCTTGGTGAAGCCGCCGGCCGAGACGATGTTGCCCTTCCAGAAGGTGCGGAGTTCCCGTGGCCCCACCCCGTCCTTCGCTCCGTGGGCGATATCCTGGGCGGTCACCTGCGTGATGTGGGCGTAGGCGAGGCCGAAGCGGCTCAGTTCGCGCAGCGCATGGCCGAAAGTCTCGAGCGGATTGCTGTCGCTCATGTCGTTGAAGACTCCTCCGGGGGAGAGGCGAATGCCAATGCGGTCGGCTCCCCAGACTCCGGTGACAGCCTCGGTCACCTCAATGGTGAGGCGTGCACGGTTGGCGGCCGATCCTCCATAGCTGTCCGCCCGGTGGTTTGTCCCGTCACGCAGAAACTGGTCCAGAAGGTAGCCGTTGGCATTGTGGATCTCGACTCCGTCAAAGCCGGCCTCCTTGGCAAGCGTCGCGCCGTGGACATATTCCGCAATGATTCCGGGGATCTCGGAGAGCTCCAGAGCACGGGGCGTCACGTAATCCTCCATCGCGGCTCCGGTAAATACCTGCCCCTTCGGCTTCACAGCGGAGGGAGCGACGGGAAGCGCTCCTTCGCGCTGGAACGCAGGATGGGAGATGCGGCCGACATGCCAGAGCTGGAGGTAGATGTGGCCACCCTTCGCGTGGACGGAGGAGGTGACTTTTTTCCATCCCTCAACCTGCTCCGCGGTATGAATACCGGGCGTGGCGGGATAACCATAGCCTGTCGGCGAGACCGATGTGGCTTCTGAGATGATCATCCCCGCCGTGGCACGCTGGGCGTAGTACTCGGCATTGAGATCATTGGGCACATGGCCATCGGAGGCACGGCAGCGCGTGAGCGGCGCCATGAAGATGCGGTTCGTCAGAGCAAGTGCACCGAGCTGAATCGGACTGAAAAGATCTGGTGCGTTCATGCTTCCGGAGACCGCCTCAGAAAGGCAGGCCGGGGATTCCGAGACCTGCGGTCAGTTTGCCCATCTCATCGGCGGCGAGTTTCTTGGCATCGCCGCTCGCCTGACGCACGGCGCTCAGCACGAGATCCTCGAGCAACTCGACATCGTCGGCACAGACCACATCGGGAGCGATCTTGATCGAGAGGATGTCGCCGGTGCCGCTGGCCTTGACGGTGACCTTGCCGCCGCCGGAGGAGGCCTCGATCTCACGCTTGGCGAGGTCTTCCTGGATCTGGGCCATCTTCTTCTGCGCGTTGGCCGCGGCGCTCATCATCTTGGCAATGTTCATGGGATTGGTTGGGTTGGAAAAGGTCAGGCGGGCTTCGGAGGATCAAGGAGGATCTCCGCCTTGAAGATCTCCAGCGCCTTCTTGATCAGCGGGTCGTTCTTGAAGGCCTCCAGTTCCTCCGGACTGATGGTCGGTGCGGCAGGCTCGGGTGCCTTGGCGGCCGGTTCCCCAAACTTGGGCTTGGCCGCGGATGGGGTCGATTTGGGCTGGGGGGCGACAACCGGTTCCGGCTCCGGCGGCGCGGGTGGCTCCTCCCCAGTGAAGCGGTACTCGAAGCTGCTCTTTCCACCAATCAGCGTGGAGAGCTGTTCCTCGATTTTCTTCACCGCCTGAGGCCAGAACAGCGTCTTGGTCTGGTGCTCCATCGAGGGTGGGAACTCGACGAGAATGGCATTACCGATCCGCTCGATGAATTTCCCATCCTCGGTCCATCCGAACTTCAGCGGAGAATCGGCCGAAAGCTGGTTGGCCACCACGCTCCAAGGGTCGGAAGAGCTTGCTGCTGACAACTCGGCGCCGGATGCCGCTGGAGCCGGTTCAACAGGACTCTCGGCTTTGGCTGGTGCTTCAGCCTGCATGGGCACCTCGGCAACCGGAGCCGGGGTCGGAGCAACTGGTTCCACCTTGGCTGGGGCCGGCGGGGTTGC
>RFPR01000046.1 GCA_009928265.1 Pseudomonadota bacterium
GGAGATGCTACCTGCCGTCGAGTCTGCCCTAGAGCAACTCTCAGGGGAACTCCCCCCGGAGGAGGCTGCCGATATCAGGGCCAAAGCCGATGAAGTCACCTCGGCTCTGGAGGCCAAAGAAACCTTACGGCTTAAACAGGCCCTCTCCGCGCTCGACCATGCCACCCAGACACTGGCGACCAAGCTGATGGAAAAGGCCATGGGGTAAAAGGGGTGGAGGGGGCAGGACTACTCTCGTCGCTCGACTCTCGTCTCTCGACCTCTTTATCCTTCCCACCATGCTTGATATCCGTCTCCTCAGGGAAGATGCGGCCTCGGTAAAGGCGCGTCTCGCCACCCGCTCCGGCAATTATTCCGATCTGATCGACCAGATTCTTGCCTGCGATGCACGCCGTCGTGAGAGCGAGACCCGGGTTCAGCATCTCCGTGCCGAGAAAAACCGTCTGAGCAAGGAAATCGGCGGACTCAAGAAATCGGGCGCCGACTCTTCGGAACTCGAGGCTCAGGTCAAGGGCTTCTCCAACGAGATGGAGGATCTGGGGCGACTCGCCGCCGAACTCGACGCCGAACAGCGCAACCTGCTCCTTCAGGTTCCTAATCTTCCCGCTCCCGGCCTCCCCGAGGGGCGTGATGCCGAGGCGAATGTGGCGATCAAGCACTGGGGAGAGCCGGGCCCTGCCAATCCGGAGGACCATGTGGCAATCGGCGAACGCCTGGGACTCTTTGATCTCGAGCGGGCCGCCAAGATCAGCGGCAGCGGCTATGTCCTCTTTACCGGAGCAGGAGCACGACTGGAGCGCGCCCTCATCAATTTCCTCCTCGATCTCCAGACACGCTCCCACGGCTACACCGAAATCGCCCCACCGGTGCTCGTGCGCCGTGAATGCATGGAGGGAACCGGGCAACTCCCCAAGTTCGAGGACGATATGTACGGCTTCGATGGTGGTGACTCTTTCCTGACTCCGACGGCCGAGGTCTCGGTGACCAACATCCGCCGCGACGAGATTCTTTCCGAGACAGAACTTCCCCTAAAATACACCGCCTGTACCCCCTGCTTCCGACGTGAGGCCGGATCTGCCGGCCGCGAGACGCGCGGGATGATCCGCATGCACCAGTTCGACAAGGTGGAGTTGGTCAAGATCACCACACCGGAACAGGCTGCCGCGGAACTGGAATCCCTCACTGCAGATGCAGAGAAGGTGCTTCAGTTGCTGGGCCTGCCCTACCGCGTCCTGGAACTCTGCACGGGGGACATCGGATTCTCCTCTCAGCGCACCTACGATCTCGAAGTCTGGGCCCCCGGACAGGGTGCCTATCTTGAGGTTTCGAGCTGCTCCCACTTCGGCGACTATCAGGCCCGCCGCATGAACCTCCGCTATAAGGATGCCAACGGGAAGAACCAGTTCTGCCACACTCTCAACGGATCCGGAACGGCACTTCCACGACTCTATGTGGCCTTACTCGAGACCCACACCAAGCCGGGGGGCCCACTGATCCTCCCCGAGCCGCTCCAGCCCTACTTCGGTGCGACACAAATCGGCTGAGACTGATTTTCCGGGAATTCTCCAGAGGGAACTCGGAGGAATTTCTCCGAGGAAAAAACTCATCGTTGCAGTATCCGGCGGGGCCGATTCGGTGGCGTTGCTGCATCTTCTCATCGATGCCGGATACCGAAATCTTGTCGTCGCACACTTCAACCATCTCCTGCGAGGCAAGGCCTCGGACGCTGACGCGGAATTTGTTCGCAAGCTCGCGGCCAACCTTGAACTTCCGTTTGTCCTCGGTGAGGGCGATGTGCAGGAACTCGCCTCCGCAAGAAAATGCTCGGTGGAAACGGCAGCTCGAGAGGCACGCTACGGCTTCCTTGCATGGTCGACCATCAAGTATCGGACGAGCCAGGTAGCCCTCGCGCACCATGCCGATGATCAGGTGGAGACTTGCCTCTTCAATTTCCTGCGAGGCTCCGGCATCGCGGGACTCTCGGGAATGAAGCCTCGATCTAAACGGATCATCGACGGAACGGAACTCGAACTCCTCCGCCCCCTCCTCCCGATCCCCAAGGCCGAACTGCTCGCCTACCTGAAGGCTCGGAAAATCCGTTTCCGGGAGGACGCTACCAATACGATCGCCGAAGCAGATTCTCCCACACGCAATAAACTCCGACTCAAGGTCCTGCCGCTGATCGAGGAACTTCTTGGGCCTTCCTTCAAGGGTTCGATCGTGCGGAATGCCCGGTTGCTCGCTGATGAGGAGGAACTCCTCTCATCCCTGACGCTCCCCATCGCAGTTCACGAAAAACTCTCCGTGAAGGTGCTGAGGGATCTGCATCCGGCCTTACGGAGACGCGTCCTTCATACATGGCTGAAGCACCAAGGCATTGAGGAACCGGGATTCGCCGAAGTCGAACGCGTTGCCTCCCTTCTCGAATCGGAAGGGCCAGCGAAGGTCAACCTCCCCGGCAACCGGCATGCCCGCAGGCGCGCCGGGGTTCTGTTTATCGAGTAAAGGATAAGTTCTCGCGCAGAGGCGCAGAGAGATAAAATTCACGAGGCTTGGAAGTTCGGATGCCGCGCTAGGCGCGCGAGCAAAGCTGTAGTGAACTACTGCGAGCGAGCAGCAACAACGCGCGGCGCCGAAATCCCAAGCCTTACTAACTAATAGGATTTGCCGAAAATAACTCGGCGTGTGCTTGGTTGTCCCGAGAACGGACACACACCTGCCTCCACCGGAAACTCTTCCGACTCCTCGGGGATACAGCGGATCGTTACCTTGAGGTCTTCCTTGATCTTGGCCTCGACCTCGGCGCTTCCATTCCAGTGGGTGTAGGCAAAGCCGCCATGGATCTCGGGCTTGTTAGGATTCTGAGGAGTGAAGAAGGCGTAGAACTCCTCCTTGGAGTCAATTTTCTTGGTGTGCTCGCGGCGGAAGGCGAGGGCACGGTCGAGCAGGGTCTGCTGGATTTCGGCCAGGATCTCGGGGATGTGGTTAGACAGCGTGTCGGCGGGCAGGAATTCCTTCTCCTTAGGTCCCTTGTCACGGCGGGCCACAGCAGCACTGCCAGACTCCAGATCGCGAGGGCCAATCTCGATGCGGACAGGCACCCCCTTCTTGATCCATTCCCAGCTCTTCACCCCGCCACCGAGGTCGCGAGAGTCGACCTCAACGCGGACCGCTTCACCGGCGTAGGTGGAGGCCCTGATAGCGGCGCTGATCTCCTCGGCCTTAGCAAGGACGGCGTCGCGGGTTTCAGGTTTCGGCGTGATGGGAATGATCACCACCTGCGTGTCGGCGATACGGGGCGGCAGGACGGCTCCATCATCATCGCCGTGTGCCATCAGCAGGGTGCCGATGAGTCGGGTGCTGACGCCCCAGGAGGTGGTCCAAGCGTGCTCCTCAGTATTGTTGCGACTCAGGAACTTGATGTCGGAGGCCTTGGCAAAGTTCTGGCCCAGGAAGTGAGAGGTGCCTGCCTGAATCGCCTTGCGATCCTGCACCATCGCCTCGATGCAGTAAGTCGTGACGGCACCGGGAAAGCGCTCGCTCTCACTCTTCTCGCCTCGGATCACGGGGATGGCGAGGAAGTTGCGGGCAAAGGTCTCATAGACGCCGAGCATCTTGATTGTCTCTTCCACGGCTTCCTTCTCGGTCTCATGGGCCGTATGCCCTTCCTGCCAGAGGAACTCCGCGGTCCGGAGGAAAAGTCGGGGACGAAGCTCCCAGCGGACGACGTTGGCCCACTGGTTGAGAAGGATCGGTAGGTCTCGGTAGGACTTCACCCACTTGGCGTATGTCGACCCGATGATGGTCTCAGAAGTCGGGCGGACGATGAGCGGCTCGGTCAGCTCTCCGGCGGGAACGAGTTTTCCATCCTTGAGCTCGAGGCGGTGATGGGTGACGACCGCGCATTCTTTGGCAAAGCCCTCGACGTGGTCGGCCTCCTTCTGCAGGTGGCCGAGGGGGATAAAGAGAGGGAAATAGGCGTTCTTGTGGCCGGTCGCCTTGAACATACCGTCGAGCGCACCCTGCATCCGCTCCCAGAGGGCATAACCCCAGGGACGGATCACCATGCATCCACGGACCTCGGAATTCTCGGCCAGTTCCGCCGCACGGACGACCTGCTGGTACCACTCGGGAAAATCCTCCCCACGCTTCGGGGAAATCGCGCTTTCTTGGCCTTTGCTCATAGGCGGTAGAGCCTAAAGGCCTGTGGCAGTAACGGGCAAGCGCCCGTGAATCGAGAGTGAATGATTCGCTTCAGGAACGACAAGATGACCGCCTATTCGTCACTCCCACGGTTCAACCGATGATTGTGATCGCGGCATGGAGGCCTCCTCAGGTAATCGAGAGGGATGTGGAATCTTTCCATTCATTGGTGGGAGCTGATCGCCCGCGGGCTTTTCGTCTACTTTTTCCTGATTCTGATCCTGCGCTCCACAGGGAAGCGTCAGATCGGTCAGATGAGCCCGTTCGACCTGGTCCTGCTGATGGTGCTCTCCAATGCGGTCCAGAACTCGATGACCGGTGGGGATAATTCTATCACATCGGGCATCATTCTGGCGGTAACGCTGGTCTTGGCTAACTGGACCGTCGGCAAACTGACTTCCTCCAGCAAGGTGATGGAGCAGCTGATCGAGGGTGATCCCCAGGTTCTCTTTCACAACGGGATTGTTTACGAGAAGGTCCTGAAGGACGCACAGGTCACCCGTCAGGAACTCATTGCCGCCGTTCATAAGGCCGGCTACGCGGAACTCGACGCAATCCGCGCTGCGATCCTCGAAAACGACGGGACGATCAGCGTGATCCCGAAGCATCATTGAATCCCGTGACCCGCTCCCCTTCCCTACTGTCCAAACTCCGGAGCGAGTGGATGCTCCCTCTGAGCTATCTCACGACGCTCCTTTTCGTCCTGAATCCCGGATGGAGCGACTCGGCTCCCGGGATGGTCGCGGGCATTGTCCTCTTCCTGTGGCTTTTCGCCATCATGCTTGGATCCTCCTTTGCCGTCGTGCGCCACGCCGATCATCTTGCCGAGATCCTGAAGGAACCGCTCGGAACGCTGATCCTCACCCTGGCCGTCACCGGCATGGAGGTGATGATGATCTCGGCGCTGATGCTGCACGGCAACAACCCGGCCCTGGCCCGCGACACCATGTTCTCGGCCGTCATGATCGTATTGGGGGGACTACTGGGCACCGCGCTCCTCACGGGGGGACTCCGCTTCGGCGAACAGAATGTGAACCTCAAGGGCGTTAACTCCTTCCTCGGACTGATCCTGCCCCTCTCGGTCTTCTCGCTCATCCTTCCGAATTTCACCGAGAAGGGGGGAGTGGGCATGTTCTCACGGCTAACCTCGGTGAGTATCGTGCTCCTCTCACTCGGGATTTACGGAGTCTTCCTGGCCGTCCAGACGCGGAGGCATCGGGAGTTCTTCAACGAGACCGATTCGGCACCCGGCGCAGGCGGGGAGAGTGGCAGCCACCCTTCGGTGCGGGGGGAAGGATTGCTGCTGATCCTACACATGCTTCCGGTTGTCCTTCTCTCCAAGAAGATGGCCCATCTGCTGGATTTTGGCCTTCAGGGAGGAGGTCTTCCCCTCCAGCTCGGGGGGCTTGTTGTGGCGACCCTGATCCTTGCACCGGAGGGTCTGGCATCGATCCGCGCCGCCACGCGGAATCAGATGCAACGCTCGGTCAATGTCCTGCTCGGTTCAGTGCTGGCCACGATCAGCCTGACTGTTCCCGCAGCGCTTGCGATCGGACTCATCGTGGGTAAACCGGTGCTCCTCGGCTTGCCTGCCGCTGAGATGACCCTGCTGGCTGTGACGCTGGGAAGTTGCCTCGTCACCTTTGGCCAAGGGCAGACAAACATCCTGCAGGGATTCGTTCACCTCATGCTCTTCGCAGCCTACATCGTGCTGATGTTTGATTAGGAGGCGATCGACAGTAGAGAGAAGAGGGGCGAGGGCCGCGTGGGTTAATCCGCTTCGCGTCGAATCGATACAGCCACCCACTTGGCGTCAGTGAGAATGAATTTTCGAACAGTGATCTCGATCCAGCGGAGCGAATAGGCAGACATCAAACGGTCGGCCAGCTCGTCGACCAGAGTCTCGATGAGTTTTCTGGGACGCTCCCCAGCAAAAGCGACCACCCGTCTGCTTAGGTTGAAGTAATCTATCGTCGTCGCAATGTCGTCCCCGAGATCAGCGGGTTGATCTAGGGCTGTAAAACGGAGATCTAGGAGCAGTCGCTGTGGAACGGCACGCTCTTCCTCGGGAACCCCGACACAAGCCATGACCTCTAGTCCCCGGATCTCGATGACACGTTCGGAGGTCATCGTCTTCAGAACACGAATTTGATGTCCCGGATCGTCTTCTCGCCAAACTGCTCCCGCAACTTGCGGATGATCTCGGGCTTCCAAGTGCGGTCGAGTTCGTACCGGACGCTCGACTGGATCACCCGGATATGGAGGATCCCGGCCACAAGACGGTCGGGATGAGAATGCATCGCTATGAAGTCGCCGACGATCCCTTTCCAGGCAGCGTTGATGTCGGCCTCCTTGATCCGGTTATTGAGTCCTAGTTCCGGAAGAAGTTTCCCCAGAAGCTCGGAGACCGGTTTGGAACGATCCGGTCGTACCTCGGAATCAAATCCACGCCATTCCTGAAGCAGTCTGCGGGCAGCGGTCCATTTCGCGGGGAAACGACCGCTTTCCCGAGCCGACATCTCAGGGGCGATTACTGACCGTCGTTGCCGATCGCCTCGACAGGGCAGCCTTCCATGGCTTCCTTGCAAAGGGCTTCCTCTTCGGGAGTCTCGGGCTGCTTGAAGAGATAGGAGTGGCCCCCGTCGTCGTTACGCTTGAAATTGGCGGGAGCGGTCTCGCGACAGAGATCGCAGTCAATGCACTGGTCGTCGCAATAGTAGGCGCCGGCCACATTTTCGGGGTACTTGTTGGATACGTCAGCCATAGTGATCAGAAGGGTAGAAGCGCGCCTTCCGATTGCAACGGTTTTTTGAAACTCCTTTGCCAAAAAATTCACCTCCTTCAGAATCGCACCATGCCTCTGGCCGACATCACGGACCTGCAAACCAAGGAGAAGCGACTCCATGCCATTCTCCAAGCCCATGCGCCGCTGCTCATCGCCTATTCGGGCGGTGTCGATAGCACGCTCCTGCTTGCGGTTGCCCATACAGTCTTGGGTGACCGGGCAAAAGGCCTGATCGCCGACTCCCCCAGCCTGCCCCGTGCCTCCCTGTCGGAGGCACTGCGCGTAGCGGACTCGATCGGGGCAGTAGTCGAGGTTGTTGAGACCGCCGAACTGGAGGATCCTCGCTACGCGGAAAATCCGATGAACCGCTGCTATTTCTGCAAGGCGGAGCTTTTCTCCAGGATGGATGCCGCAGCCCGTGAACGGGGATTTGCCTCCATTGCGTACGGCGAGAATGCTGATGATCCCGCACACGACCGACCCGGATCACAGGCGGCCAAAGAGTTCTCCGTGATCACCCCTCTGAATGAGGCGGGACTAACCAAGGCCGAGGTGCGCGAACTCTCACGGCGGATGGGACTCCCCACGGCCGAGGCACCGGCACAGCCGTGCCTGAGTTCTCGCATTCCGCACGGCACACCTGTCACGCGTGAGGCGCTTGGATTTGTGGAGCGCGGCGAAGCGATCGTGCGTCAGTTCGGCTTCAGGGTCTTCCGGGTGCGCTATCAGGCGGAGGAAACCGGGAAGCGACCTGGCGCCAAGGTCCAGATCTCAGGGGAGGAACATGAGAAGATCCCAGGAGTTCGGCAGACACTCCTGGCAGCACTCTCGGCGAGCGGTTTCGGAAGGGTGGAAATCGATCCGGAACCGCTGAAAAGATAGGCTGGCTGCTTCTACTCAGCGCCTCTGCGGGCAAATCATTCAGGTCAGGAAAAGCAGGTTTCTGTCACCCACATCGTTTCCCCGAACTCTGCCTTGATCGCCTGCTTAAGCGCCGGGATGTCATTAACCGCGGCCGCCGGCTTGATCACGGCAACCATCGTCGATCCTGAACCCGTCATGAAGGCACTCTCAACAGCTGATTGTTCCAGCAGCAACTGCTTCATTGCAGGAAGCAGGAGGTATTTGGCGAAGACCGGAGGCTCCAGATCGTTCACAAGCTCGATCGGTCCGAGATACTGGACTGGATCCACGGGGAGCTTTGTTCCTGCTTCCTTGATCTCGGCATAGCGCTTGTAGGCCCACGCCGTAGGGACAGGAAAGGGCGGCTTAATCAGTAGGATCCTGCGTTCAGGAATGTCTGGCGACTCCCCAAGGATCTCTCCCCTGCCCCGGCAGATTGCAGGCCCGTCATGAAGAAAAAACGGGACATCCGATCCGAGGGAAGCGGCTAGGAGAGCGAGTTCCTCGTGAACAAGAGGCTCATCAAAAAGGGCATTCAACCCCTTGAGCACGGAGGCCGCATCGCTGCTACCTCCACCGAGACCGGCTCCATGAGGGATCCGCTTCATCAGCGAGATGGCCACCCCGTGCGCGATCCCGGTTTCCTCACGGAAAAGTTCCACCGCCTTGACGCAGAGATTGCCGGAATCGGTCGGGATCTCGGGATCATTGCAGGTCAGTGAGATTCCGTGGCCCGGCGCATGGACGATCTCGATCTCGTCGGTAAGTCCGATCGGGACCATCAGCGTCTCCAAATCATGGAATCCGTCGGGGCGCTTCCCGAGAATCCAGAGAGAAAGGTTGATCTTGGCGGGGGCCGTGAGTGTGATGGTTTCCATCAAGCCCTATCGTGTGAAAGCTCCTTCCCGACCCCAAGACAAAATCATCATCGCACTCGATGTTCCCGATACGGACAGTGCCCTCCGTCTCATCGATGCGCTAGGAGAGGCCCCTGCCCTCTGTAAGATCGGCCTCGAGCTTTTCACGTCGCAGGGCCCCTCGGTCGTCAAGGCCGTCCAATCCCGAGGCAGCCGTGTTTTCCTCGACCTCAAGTTTCACGACATCCCCAATACCGTGGCCCATGCCGTCAAATCAGCCGCACGACTCGGCGTGGCCATGACGACTCTCCATGCCTCCGGCGGACCCGTGATGCTCGAGGCTGCCGCAAAGGCCGCTGAGGGATCCGACCTGCTTCTGCTGGCCGTGACCGTCCTCACGAGCATGGACTCTGCCCAACTCGGTTCCACGGGTATCAGTGTGGAACCAAAGGATCAGGTTCTGCGTTTGGCGACACTCGCCTTCTCCGCAGGCATCGTCGGTATCGTCTGTAGTCCTCTGGAAGTCACAACCATCCGGGGATCACTCGGCAATAATCTCCGGATCGTCACGCCCGGCGTACGACCCACCTGGGCCGCAGCCGGAGATCAGAAACGGGTGATGACTCCGGCAGAGGCCGTCCAGGCAGGCTCCGACTGGCTTGTCATCGGACGACCGATCACCGCCGCCCAGAGTCCAAAGGAAGCCTACGCCAAGGTCGTGGCGGAGCTGATCTAGGGCACCGACGCGGATTCTCTTTGGAGATTCGTCCAAGGGATTCCTGCCTTATCAAAACCAGACAATGTTAGGATCCCCTTCCAATTCTTCGGGATCCCCAGGACTGAAACGCCAGCTTGGACTCTGGAGCATGACGCTCGCGGTGGTCACCGGCACAATCGGTTCCGGGTGGCTCTTCGCCCCCTACCTCTGCGCCAAAGATGCCGGCCCCTTCAGCATGCTGGCATGGCTTTTCGGTGGACTCATGTCCTTCCTCATCGCCATCGTCTTCGCAGAGCTTGGGGCCGTGGTGACCAGCTCCGGGGCACTCGCCGCAATTCCCCTGCTCACCCATGGGCGGACTTCGGGATTCATCGGGGGATGGAGCGTCTGGATCGCCTACGTCTCGATCCCGACGATCGAGGTGCTTGCCATGCTGGAGTACATGGCCAGTAAGCTCCCGTGGCTCACCGTGAATGACGGCCATGGTCAAGTCCTCAGCCACGCCGGCATGGCCTGCGGCATCCTACTGCTAATCCTTTTCGCCTGGATCAATCTCTCCGGCGTTGGAATCCTCGCCAAGTGGATCGACGGCCTCACCTTCTGGAAGCTGACGATTCCTCTGCTGGTATCGGCAATGCTCATGTGGAAGCAGTCCCACTGGGTGAATCTCCATGCTGTCATCCCCTGGAACGGCTCCGTCCGCGACGACGTCCTCCGGGCCGTGAGCACCGGCGGAGTCCTTTTCAGCCTGCTTGGCTTCCGCACCTCGATGGATCTCGCCGGGGAATCGCGGCGTCCCCAGCGCGACGTTCCGCTCTCGATGGGGCTCGGCCTACTGATCTCACTGGCCATCTACATGGTGCTGCAGCTCGCCTTTCTGGTCTCGGTCGATCCTGCGAAGATCGCCTCCCACGGCTGGGCCGGGCTGACGCTTGCCGCTCACGGAGGGCCGCTCGTGGCCATAGCCATGGGAGCAGGCCTCATCTGGGTAGCCAATCTCCTACTCATCGACGCCGTCCTCTCTCCCGGCGCCACCGGCATGGCTTATCTGGGCGTCTCCTCGCGAGTGAGCTGGATGATGGGACGCTGCAGCCTGCTTCCTAAATGCTTCGAACAGCTCAATATCCAGTCTGTCCCCTGGTTCGGACTTCTCTGCAGCACGGCGATCGGGATCCTCATGCTTTTCGGGGGGCCGAGTTGGCAGAAAATCGTGGGGTTTTTGACGGCTACCATGGTGATCGCGCTAGCCATCGGCCCAATCAGCCTAATGGCACTCCGGAAGCAGTTGCCTGAGATCGAGAGGCCATTTCGACTCCGTGGTGCCGGGATCTGGAGCCGAACGGCATTCGTCATGGCGACCTGGTCGATTCTCTGGTGCGGTAGGACATCGGTCATCTGGGCTGTCGGCCTGATTCTCGTCCCCACCGCCCTCTTCGTGATTCCCCAACGACTCCGGGGACGCCCCCTCGATCTCCGCAACAGCCTTTGGTGGATCCTTTACCTGGGTGGACTCATCGTCATCCTGCTCGTGACGGGACCGGATGGATGGCACTCGCTCACAGTCCTTGAGCAGAGAATCCTCACCGCTATCTTTGCACTAGCGGTCTTCCCCCTGGCCGTCGCCTCACGCTTGGAAAAAGTCTCCCCTGAAGCTGAATTGGAATTCAGCAAGCCGAGGACCTAGCCCTCCATCAAGGAAGGAATCGTCGACTCGAATGTTTGCTCGAGATCGGCAACCTTCCACGAGTAAGCGCCAGAGCCCGTCTTGATCGAGAGTTCGGCCTTTGCCGTGACTTCACCGATTTTGCGGAAGGGGACGCCGCTGGCAGCGAGTTCTTTTTCAAGCGCAGAAGCATCGGCGGCCTTCGTGCTAAGAACGATGCGGCCCTGAGTCTCGTTGAAGAGAATGACATCGGGACGATCATTCGTCGCACCAAAGTCGATCGAGGCGCCGAGGTTCGTTCCGAAGGTCGATTCAGCGATCGCAACGGCAAGACCTCCCTCCGAGCAGTCGTGGGCACTACGGACGAGACCCTTGCGGATGACACCGAGGAGTGCAGCGTGAATCGCCTTCTCCTTGTCGAAGTCCATTGCAGGAGGAGCACCCTCCTTGCGGCCATGGATTGCGAGCAGGTAGTGGGAGCCGCCAAGTTCATTGCCGGTCTCACCAAGGAGGTAGACCTGATCCCCAGCCTCCTTGAAGGCCTGGGTGGTGATTTGGGAAGCGTCGTCAATGCGGCCGACCATCGAGATGGTCGGGGTCGGATCGATCGCGCCAGCGGGGCTTTCGTTGTAGAGACTGACGTTACCACCGGTGACGGGCACGTCGAAGGCACGGCATCCCTCGGAGATTCCCTCCACGGCAGCTCGGAGCTGGTAGAAGTTCTCGGGCTTGTGGGGATTGCCGAAGTTCAGATTATCGGTGACACCGAGCGGAACCGCTCCGGAGCAGGCCAGATTGCGGGCACACTCGGCGACGGCGATCCGAGCGCCGACCGTGGGATCGAGACGGCAGTAGACGGCATTGCAGTCGGTGGCAGCAGCGAGGATCTTGCCGGCCTCGCGGACGATGAAAACGGCGGCATCGGAACCGGGAAGCACCGCGGTTCCCGTTCTGACCATATGGTCGTACTGACGCCAGACCCAGCGCTTGCTGGCGATGCTGGGATGCGAGAGTAGCTTCGGCAGGACAGCACTTGGATCGGCTTCCGAAACGCTGGACAGATCGAGTGGTGCAGGAGGCGTGAAGGGAGCGGCCTCACGGAAGTAGAGGGGACTGTCGTCAGCCAGCGAGCGGGCGGGAATGTCCACGACGACATCGTTGCCATTGCGGACACGCATTTTGCCGTCATCGGTAACCTTGCCGATCTCGGCATAGGGGAGATCCCACTTCTCGAAGATCCTCTTCACGATGTCTTCCTTACCCTTCTTCACGATCACGAGCATGCGCTCCTGAGACTCGCTCAGGAGAACCTCGTAGGGCGTCTGCCCCTTGGCACGTTGGGGAACGAGCTGGATATCGATCTCTACACCCGTACCTCCGCGGCTAGCGGTCTCGCAAGTGGAGCAGGTAAGACCAGCCGCACCCATGTCCTGAATACCAGCGACGGCATCCGTGGCGAGAAGTTCGAGGCAGGCCTCAAGGAGGAGCTTTTCACGGAAGGGGTCGCCCACTTGAACGGCGGGACGATCAGCCTTGGACTCCTCCGTTAGCTCGCGCGAGGCAAAGGCTGCACCGGCAAGTCCGTCACGGCCTGTCTCGGCACCGACATAAAAGACGGGATTGCCGATTCCCTCAGCCGCACCGCGGGCGATCTGCTCGTGCCGGAGGATACCAAGGCAGAAAGCGTTCACGAGCGGGTTGCCGCTGTAGCTCTCGTCGAAATAGACCTCACCGGCCACGGTCGGAAGACCGATGCAGTTGCCGTAATGAGCGATGCCTGCAACCACACCCGCGAAGAGGCGGCGATTGGTCTTGGCCTGCTCGCTGTCCCCCTCGATGGATCCGAAGCGGAGGGAGTCCATGAGGAACACGGGGCGCGCCCCCATGGTGAAGATATCACGGATGATGCCGCCCACACCGGTGGCCGCACCCTGGAAGGGCTCGACGGCGCTGGGGTGGTTATGACTCTCGATCTTGAAGGCCACGGCCCATCCGTCACCGATGTCGATCACGCCGGCATTCTCCTCGCCCGCCTTCACCAGAACGCTGGGACCAGTGGTTGGAAACTTGCGAAGCTCGGGTCGGGAGTTCTTGTAGGAGCAGTGCTCGCTCCACATGACGGAGAAAACACCGAGTTCCTCAAAGCTCGGCTCGCGGCCAAGGATATCTAGGACCTTCTGGTATTCCTCGGGGGTGAGCCCGTGCTTGGCGATGAGTTCGGGAGTGATCGCAGGGTTGGACATTGGGGAAAGGCTATTAGGCTGAGGGCTGAAGGCTTTTGTGAGAAGGAATAGAAGGACTATGCCTTCTGCACGGACTCGATCATCGACTGGAAGATGCCACGACCGTCGGTTCCACCCAGTAAGGGATCACAAACGCGCTCGGGATGGGGCATGAGACCGAAGACATTGCGGCCGTGGCTGCAGATACCCGCAATATTGCCAAGAGAGCCGTTCGGATTGGCCTCCGCGGTGACGTTCCCCGAGGCGTCGCAGTACCTCAGCAGAACCTGACCGTTCTCCTCGATCTGGCGAATCGTCTCGGGATCGGCGAAGTAGTTCCCCTCACCGTGGGCGATCGGAATGTCGAGGACCTGACCCTTGTGGAGAACTGAGGTAAAGGGAGTCTCCGTATTCTCCACGCGAAGACGCCGGTGCTCGCAGCGGAAGAGGAGGCCGGTATTACGCTGGAGGGTGCCGGGCAAGAGGCCGGCCTCACAAAGGATCTGAAAGCCGTTGCAGATGCCGATTACCAGGACGCCGGCATTGGCCGCATCACGCACTGCACCCATGATCGGGGAGAAACGTGCGATCGATCCGCAGCGGAGGTAATCGCCGTAAGAGAATCCTCCGGGAAGGACAATCGCATCGAATCCCGTAAGGGAAGTCTCCTTGTGCCAGACGATCGAGGCCTCGACGCCGGGGAAGGACTTCAGCGCAGCCTCACAGTCGGTGTCACAGTTCGAACCGGGAAACTGGATAACGGCAGCTTTCATCACCGGGGAAAGGGTGGCCGCCACGTCAGGAAAGGATCTCGAGCTTGTAATCCTCGACGACCGGATTGGAGAGAAGGTCGTGGGCGATCTCATGGAGTTGCTGTTCCGTGGCTCCATCGACCTCGATCTCAATCGATTTCCCGATGCGGACGGAGCGGACCCCCTTAAGGCCCAGATGCTCCATGGCACGGCCCGTGGCAACGCCTGCGGGATCAAGAATGGCGGGTTTCGGCATGACGGTGACGA
>RFPR01000047.1 GCA_009928265.1 Pseudomonadota bacterium
GCAGGAAATTTTCCGAACTCAGCTTCGACGAGATGAATGCACTCTGGGATCAGGTAAAGAAAACCGAAAAGCCCGGGCCGCAAGCAGGAGCTTATTCTGCTTCATAATTCATCATTCATAATCCAACCTTCCGCTCATGCCCCTCACCCGTCGCTCTTTCCTCGGCCTGCTCGGCCTTGTTCCTGCTGCCACCGCCCTTAGGGTTCCTGCAGCCAAGGCTGATGCCGTTCCGACCGGGACCGTGCCGCGCCGCCAGTTCGGCCGCCATCAGGAGATGCTCAGTTGCATCGGCTTCGGCGGACACACCCTCGCACTTGCCCCGACCGTGCAGGAAGCGACCAACATCGCCCACTACGCTATCGATCAGGGGGTCAACTTCTTCGACAACGCTTGGGAATACCACAATGGCCGCGCGGAGGAGTGGATGGGACAGGCGCTTTCGGGAGGCTGGCGTAGAAAGGCCTTCATCATGACCAAGGCCTGCATCCACCACGCCAAGAAGTACGACACCCCCTTCACTGGTACCGACAAGGAGAAGGCCCTCCAGATGCTCCAGGCCCAACTGAAGCGACTCCGCACGGACTACATCGACCTCTGGATGATCCACGAGATTCAGGATGCCGACGTCGACTTCCATCTCGGAAAGAATGGCACCTTGGAGGCCATGGAGGAGGCCAAGCAGAAGGGGATGGTCCGCTACGTTGGATTTACCGGCCACACCAGCCCGAAGGCCCATGTCCGCATGATCGAAAGCGGCTTCCCGTGGGATGCCTCGCTGCTCCCCGTCTCCGTTCTCGGGAATACGCTCCATGCCTCGGAGTTCGACAAGACCGTCCTCCCGCTCATGCAGGAGAAGGGAATCGCAGCCATCGGTATGAAGGGATTCGGCGGCAGCAAGCGCGCCAACCTTCACGGCATGATCACTGTCCAGCAGGTCGTCGACTATGCGCTGAGCTATCCCGCCGTCACCACCCAGTGCATCGGCATTGATTCCATGACCTTTGCCCAGCAGGCCGTGGCCGCCGCGCTCAGTGCCAAGCCAATGAGCGTCGAGGAGAGGAACAAGTTCCTGGCGCTGATTCAGGCGAGGGGTGGGGCGGAGTATGCGGCTTTTTTGAAGGAGGGTTATAACGACGGCGCCTGCTGCATTGCTTGAGGGCTGGCGCTTTTGAGTTCTAGCGTCGTTGCCCTGCGCTTGCCGTAGGTTTTGCTACGGCTGACGCTTGGTCGCCTAGCTATTTCCTCAAAATCCCCAAGCCCTTGTTGGGATAACAAGCTGCCAATTTTAGGATCTGAGGAAGGTGTATAAGGCCAAGCTATTGTGAACGGAACTTTTTGAATACTAAAACCAAGCATGTAATTCCAAACATGAACCCCGAAATATAATACTTATATATATCCCAGAAACCTGGAGTTGGAGTTGGAGTTGGAGTTGGAGTTGGAGTTGGAGTTGGAGTTGGAGTTGGAGTTGGAGTTGGAGTTGGAGTTGGAGTTGGGCTAATAAATGAGAAAGTTTGGATTCCTTTAGCAAAAGATCGGATTTCTTTTTGGATAATTCTTCATGTAATAAAACAATTTCTCCAGAACTTGAAGGCAGTCCTTTACCTGAATAAGTTGTAGTATATATATAGTTACTGCTACTTGATGCAGGCAATGGAGTAAAAATTGTGGTATTAGCAGTCCGCTGCTTTTTATCTGAAATATCTTGTTCTAAACGAGAAATTTTTTTCTTCACAAAATCACAATTATAATTTGCAATTTTTATTTCTTCATCAAGGCGATGATTTTTTTGTACATTAGCTATTACCTGAGAGTCTGAAGGCACTAAAGTAGGAGACTGGTTTTCCTCAGCTATTTTCAATTCAGAAGCATGTCTCTGTTCTAAGTAATTTTTCTCAGCTTCTGCAGAGTATCCATACTTTTGGCAGATTTCTTGAGATAGATTCTTGAACTTTAGTTTCACAACCCCATCGGGATACCTAATTACAAGGCCATCGGGTTCTACACGGGTCAACGTTGCTTCAGTATAATGTTCTCCATCCAGCGTGGTGAACTCTTCAGCAAAAGCTGATCCTGCGACAGCAAGCAGGAAACAGAGAACGTATATAAAACGCTTCATCGCCGAGTTGTACATAGGCGGCAGATGTTGTCATGCAAGTCTGATTCTCGAGCAATACTAAGTTATAGGGTGTTAAAGCGAATCACGACCAAGCGTCCTACCACCTTCATCCCTGTGAGTTCTCCTCTGCGTCTCTGCGGGGAAACCTCCAAACACCTTCTCGACGGAAACCGATCTCTCTGTGATACCTTGAATTCATGAACTCACTCTTCCTGCGTTCCTCACTTTTGCTCGCCCTGCTTCTGGTTGCTCCGTTTTCCATGAAGGGGGCGCCTGTCGCGGCTGAGGGGTTCCGGGACAATCTGCGAGGTGCCCGTTACGGGGAGATCATTCTGGTGAAGGCTGGATTTCTTTCCCTGACCGGCAAGGTTTACAACACGCTAGGTCTCAATGACTGCCCTGAGGCGCAGTGGAAGGAGCTGAGTCTCCTCTCCATCAAGCTCACCCATGACGCCGTGGCCGTGCTGCTCAACGGGCCTCGTTGCTTCATGATGGATCAGGCCTCGCTGCTGAAGCCCGGTAGGGTCCAGAACTTCGGCGCCCTGCAGGCTCGTCATCTTGCGAATGTGAAAATCACTCCGGCAATGCTGCTCAAGGGGAAGGCCAAGCCCTACACGGAGAATCCCGTCACGAGGACCTCGGTCTTCCGCTACATGAAGGGGCGCAATCTCTACCAACTCGTCTCCCCTCAGGGTGCCGTCTACGTCATGCAGTCCTTCTCGATGCAGGTCGATCCGAAGCAGACGATTTCCTCACTGCCGACTCTCGGATCCCGTCTGCATCTCCCGCAGGGATGGAAGTTCCAGGTCGTGAAGCCTGAGTCCGATCTGACTCTCGAGGCAAAGGGCAAGGCCATCGTCCTGCAGGACGACCTCGAGAACTCCTACCAGCGGATCAACTAATAAGTAGTCCTCACGCCACGTCTCTGGCAGGCACTTCGATGGCCTGACAGATGTCGCGCCAACCGGGGAAGTTCCACGAGTTGGGGAAGTCTTTGCACTGCTGGGGCTTCACCGCTTGGATCGAGCACTCGTTCCCTTTGAGGAAGAAGCAGGCGCCGTCCTCCTGGTCGATGAGGGCAAGTCCTCCGCGGTTGGGTCGCAGGCGGGTGTAGTGCTGGATAAAGTGATCCTCCTCCATCCCGATATGGGCGGCGATCGCCGAGATCTCCTCCTCCGTCACCCGGACGAATCCCGGCCAGCGGCAGCAGGCCGTGCAGCGCTGGCAGAGGTAGGTCGGCGCGGACATGGTGGGTGGAAGAGATGTTACTCGGAAATCTTCTTAGGCATCAGCCATGAGCAGAGGGCGGCGACAGCCAGAGCTGCCACGATGAGGGCCAGCGACCCGACCGTCGGAAATCCTCCCGCGAGGTGATGGTCGAGCCAGGCCATCTTCACCCCCACGAAGCAGAGGATGAATCCGAGGCCGTATTTGAGGTAATGGAACTTGGACGCCATTCCCTCCAGGAGAAAATAGAGCGCGCGGAGCCCCAGGATTGCGAAGACATTCGAGGTGAAAACCAGGAACGGTTCTTTCGTGATCGCGAAGACCGCGGGGACACTATCGACGGCGAAGACGACGTCGGTGAACTCAATCACCACCAGCGCCAGCAGCAGAGGCGTGCCTGCCCAGCGTCCCGCATCACGGACAAGGAACTTCCCGTCGCGAAGGGAATGCGTGATTGGCAGGAAGCGCTTCAGCAGGCGGATGATGACGTTTTTCTCAGGATCCGGATGTGACTCGGGACCGAAGGCGACTTTCAGGCCAGTCACTCCGAGGAAAATGCCGAGGACGATCGGAACCCAAGAGATCTGCATGAGCAATGCTCCCAGCGAAATGAAGAGGGCACGGAAGACAAGCGCCCCCAGGATGCCGTAGAAGAGGATGCGGTGGCGGTAGGAGGGCGGGATCGCGAAGAAATCAAAGACCACCAGGAAGACGAAGAGATTGTCGACCGACAGGCTCTTCTCCATCAGCCAGCCGGAGAGAAACTCCAACGTCGCTTTCCGCGCCAAGGCATGGTGATCGAGGCCAGTTAAGCGTGGATCGAGGGGGAACTCATGGAGTCCATAGAAGTAGATTCCAGATGCGAAAAGCAGGGCTAATCCGATCCAGAACAATGCATTCCGGATCGCCTCCCCGTGGCTGATCCTGTGTTCCTTTCCATCCCTGCGCCTCATGTCGAGCAGGAGGCTCGCGACAATGATCAGGACAAAAAGTCCGTAGAGCCACCAAAAACGGTCTAAGGGAAAGAGCTCGGGATGAGTCATGGGAAGAAGAATGAATTATGAATTATGAATTATGAAGGACTGAATCTACCCTGCGATCCATGAAAGTCCTGATCCTTGGTTCCAATGGCCGCCTCGGGGCCGCGCTTGTTCGTCGCTGGCAGACCCTTCCTGATGCGGAGGTCATCGCGCTGACCCGAGTGCAGGTGGATCTTTCCGATCCCGAGAAGGCAGAGGCAGGAGTTGCAGCAGTTCCGTTCGGTGCAGGTGATGTCGTCGTGAATTGCGCCGCAGCCACCGATGTCGATGGGTGCGAAAAGGATCGCGATGGTGCCCGCAGGATCAATACGGAGTCTCCCGGCAGGATCGCCCGACTCTGCGTCGCAAGGGGAGCCCGCCTCGTTCACATCGGAACCGACTACGTTTTCGATGGCACGCTCGACCGTCCCTACACCGAGGAGGATGAGCCCAAACCCCTCAGCCATTACGGCCTGACCAAGCTCGAGGGAGACCGCGAGGTGCTGGCCGCAAGCCCCGCACACTGCGTTGTCCGCGTCTCGTGGGTCTTCGGTCCCGATAAGCCGAGCTTCGTGGATGCGATCGTGAAGCGGGCCCTGACCTCTCCCGAGGCTGCCGCCGTTCACGACAAGACCTCCGCTCCCAGCTATACCGAGGACATGGCGGTCTGGCTGGCCGAGTTTCTGAAATTCTCGGTGCCCGGTGGCATCTATCACCTCTGTAACAGCGGCACCTGCTCCTGGCGTGATTACGGCGAGTACGCCCTTGAGTGCGCCAAGGCCAATGGCGTTCCGGTCCTCACGACCACGGTCGCCCCGTTAAAGCTGTCGGACATGAAGAACTTCATCGCCGTGCGTCCGCCAAAGACTCCGCTCGATACCGCCAAGTTTGCCCGCATCACGGGCATTACACCTCGTCCGTGGAGGGAGGCAGTAGAGGCCCACTTTAAGAACTGGAAGGCCTAGGGATTAAATATGGAGATCGGGATCGACAGCTTCGTCGCAACGACTGGGGATCCGGTCACCGGGGCCAAGGTCGATCCGGTAGTGCGCCTCCGGAATCTCCTGGAGGAAGTCGAGATGGCCGACCGGGTCGGACTCGATGTCTTCGGGATCGGTGAGCACCACCGCGAGGAGTTCCTCGATTCAGCGCCCGTCGTTCTGTTGGCAGCAGCAGCAGCTCGTACGAAGCGAATTCGTCTGGCGAGTGCCGTGACGGTTCTGAGCGCTGCCGATCCCGTTCGTGTCTTCCAGGAATTCGCCACCCTCGACCTGATCTCGGAGGGGCGTGCCGAGATCGTTGCCGGACGCGGTTCCTTCACCGAGGCCTATCCCCTCTTCGGTCTCGATCTGCGGGACTACGATGAGCTCTTCGATGAGAAACTCAGGCTCCTGCTCGAGATCCGTGCGAATGAACGCATCACCTGGTCGGGAAAACACCGCCCGCCTCTCCGTGATCAGGAGATCCATCCGCGGCCATTGCAAAATCCGCTTCCCGTTTGGGTGGGGGTCGGCGGTTCGCCCGAATCGGTGATCCGCGCCGGATCGCTTGGTCTGCCGCTCATGATTGCGATCATCGGAGGGCAACCGAGTCGCTTCCGCCCTTTCGTCGATCTCTACCGCCAGGCCGGTGCGCGATCGGGTCATGCATCTGATAAGCTGAAAGTCGGCATCCATGCTCTCGGCTCCTTCGCGGCGACCACCAAAGAGGCGAGGGATGATTACTTCCCCGGATACGAGCGCATGTTCGGCCAGATCGGCAAGGAGCGTGGCTGGCCTGCAATCCGCCGTTCTCACTTCGAGGCTCTCTGCGGATCGGAAGGGGCCCTCATCATTGGCGATGCCGAGGAAGGGGTGACCAAGATCCTCCACTATAACGAAGTGCTCGGCGGCATCGATCGGATCACGATCCAGATGAGCCCGGGAACACTGCCTCACGAGAAAGCCCTGACTGCCATCCGTATTTTAGGCGAACAAGTCGCCCCCGCTGTTCGAGAACGCCTGATGTCTTAGGCTGAAAGCTCTGCTTTCAGTGCCTCCAGCTCCTCCCATCGGGCCATGACTTTTTCGATGGTCTGGTGGAGTTCATTGAGTTCCCGTTCCACCTTTTGGAACTCCCCGTCCTTGCGCTGGTAGAGTGCGGGATCGGCGAGTCGTTCGGAAAGCTCAGCCTGCTTGGCTTCGAGCTCCTCCAGCTTGCCCGGCAACTCATCGAGTTCGCGTTGCTCGCGGTTGAGGAACTTCCGTCCCTTCTCGATTTTGACTCCCTTTTGTGGAGTCGTGGGCGCTGAGGGTGTGACCGGGGCTGCCAACTTGGCGGCCTCTGAGATCTTGCGCTGGCGGACCCAATCCTCGTAGCCACCCGTATATTCGGTGAAGCGTCCATCTCCCTCGTAGACCAAGGTTCCAGTCACGACATTGTCGAGGAAAGCACGGTCGTGGGAGACCAGAAGAAGAGTTCCCTCGTAGTTCACGAGCAATTCCTCGAGGAGTTCGAGGGTCTCTGCATCGAGGTCGTTCGTCGGTTCGTCGAGCACGAGCACATTGGCCGGCAGGAGGAAGAGGCGCGCCAACAGGAGCCGATTACGCTCTCCTCCCGAGAGCATCTTGGCGGGCATGCGGACGCGATCCGAGGCAAAGAGGAAGTCGCTCAGGTAGCTGTGAATGTGACGGGGCCTTCCCTGAAAAGTGACGGTCTCGGCTTCTCCGGCGACGTTCCAGCCGACGCTTTTCTCGCCGTTGATCTGGTCGCGGAGCTGGTCGAGGTAGACGATCTGGAGCTGGGTGCCGAGCTTTACAGAGCCTTCCTGAGGCTCGAGGCGGCCCAGCAGGAGCTTGAGCAGGGTGGTCTTGCCACAGCCGTTGGGGCCGATGATGCCGATCTTGTCGCCGCGCCAGAGCGTGGAGGTGAAATTGCTGACGATTGGCACGCCGTCGTAGCCGAAGGAGGCATCCTTCGCCTCGATGACTTTCTGGCCGGAGGTTCCACCCTCCTGAAGTTCGATCTTTGCCGTACCGGTGCGCTCGCGCCGCTTGCCTCGCTCGGCACGCAGAGCCTTGAGTGCCCGGACGCGTCCCTCGTTGCGGGTGCGGCGGGCCTTCACGCCCTGACGGAGCCAGGCTTCTTCCTGGGCGAGCTTTTTGTCAAAGGCTGCCCATTGTTTTTCCTCAGCCTCGAGGGCGGCCCCCTTCCGTTCCAGATAGGTGTCGTAGTCGCAGGCCCAGCTCGTGAGATGGCCTCGATCCAGCTCCACGATGCGGGTGGAGAGTTTCCGCAGGAAGGCACGGTCGTGCGTTACGAAGAAGAGCGTCGGCTTCGCCTTGAGCAGGAAGTTCTCGAGCCAGAGGATCGACTCGAGGTCGAGATGGTTCGTCGGCTCGTCCAGCAACAGGACATCGGGCTGTCCGGCCAGTGCGCGGGCCAGTAGGACGCGGCGCTTGAGTCCTCCCGAGAGGCTCTGGAACTGCTGTTCGGAGGGCAGGTTCATTTCCTGCATCAGTTCCTCGACGCGGACATCCGCCTCCCACTCCTCCTCCGTTCCCCCGACGCGGAGCCCCGCGTGGATCACCTCGAAGACCGTCCCCTCGATTCCATCGGGGACCTCCTGCGGCAGGCGGGTCAGGACGACGCCATTGGGCTTGGTGATCTCTCCCTCTTGCGGCTTCTCCTCGCCCGAGATAACGCGCATGATACTTGTCTTTCCGGCACCATTGCGTCCCACGAGACAGACGCGCTCGCCCGGATCGATCTGGAGATCGACCTGATCGAGGAGGGGCCTGTCGATGTAACGGAGGGTGACGCCGCGTAGTTGGAGAAGGGGCATGGGAAAAAGTGAAAAAGTTAAACGTGAAAGGTTAGAAAGTTAAAAGGAGGGAACCCGAAAAGTGATCCAAGCTGCTGGGGAGCAGCGGAACCTAACAGCCCTCAGTCTAAACCGCTACAGCCTTCCACTTTCCAATCACCTCATCGGCCCAAAAGGAGGCGTAGGTGGCTGGGCGGATTGTGGTGCGAGCGGCGATGACGGAGTGACTTCATTCAGCCATGGCTTGTCCTGAGCACTCATCTGGAGTGAGTTCATGACAACGTAGAGGAGCTCCTCTAGACGGGCCTCATCACAGCGGAAGACATCGGTTGCTCCCGCCGGGGGTTGCCACATGGAGGCAGGGAAAGCAGGGGAGTAGGTGAAATTCTCGATCAGGAAGGACATGGCGAAATCGCTCCGATGGATATCGATGCGACGCGGTGTGTAGTCGGAGCAGATCCAGAGCTTGGATGAGAAGTCCTCAGCTTTCGTGGCCTTGGCGATGTCAGGCATGAGGCCGCCGGCGATCACGCGGCACGGCACCCCGTTGATCTCGGCCACCTCATTGCCGCGTTCGAGCTGGAAGAGTGCCGGGAGGAGAACCGCCTGCTGGGACGTGAAGGGAAGCTGGAGCGGCGGGTTGCCCTTCTGATTGGGACGGGGTTTGTGACTGAATTGATCGAGCAGGAACTGGATTTTTGATCCGGGAATCGCCCAGACCTGGTTGCCGTTACGGCAGACGGTGACGGTCTCTCCCATCAGCGGTGCTTCCAGACGGATCCGTCCGGGATATTCGATCTGCGCCGTGATGGTCGCTCCCTGAATGATCTGCGGAAGGCGGCCGGCAACCTGGCCGACTGTCGCATGGAGGGTGAGGGCGCGGTTGGAGGTCTGCTTGCCCCCGAGAAGAACCCCTGCCAGCGGGGTGATCATCTTGGAGAGGACGTCGTAGCGGTTCTCGGAGGGGGGCGGGCTGTAGTGCGAAGGAGACGGCAAGGGTGAAGGGGAAAGTGATGGTACGGAGGGAGTCTCCGGATTGCTTGAGAGCGACTGGGTCTGGGCACTCGCGGAAACCGCCAGCAGAAGCAGGGCAGTTGGGAAGCGGAACCGGATCAAGGGCATCCCTCCTTGATACGCCCAGAGACATTAGAACGCCAAGTCGCAAAGGCCGTTCCGTCCGGATCAGACACTAGCAGTCGCGTTATCCGGGCTTGAGCAGCGGCTTCCCGCCTCCCCATGATCGCGTCATGGAGCCCGACCGACTCATTGACCTGCTCAATCTGCAACCCCACCCCGAGGGGGGATGGTATGCCGAGACCTTCCGCTCCCCGGTCAGGGTGACCCTCCCCGACGGACGCGAGCGCAGTGCCGTGACCTCGATTCATTTCCTCTTAGAGGCGGGAATGTTCTCCGCATGGCATCGTGTCTCCTCCGACGAAATCTGGCATTATCAGGAGGGGAATCCCTTGGAGCTCGCGACCATTGATCCGCATGGAGATGCGGCGACAACCCTTCTCGGCCCTGATCTCGCTGACGGTATGCGGACCCATCACGCGGTTCCCGCGGGATGGTGGCAGGCGGCGCGTTCAGCAGGTGCGGCGGGCCACACGCTTGTCGTCTGCACGGTGTCGCCGGGTTTTGATTTCGCCGATTTCGAAATGCCCGGCAGGGAGGAGCTTCTCGGCATCCTTCCCGGTCAACGGGATCTCATTCTTGAGTTTACGCGTCCGTAGGAAACACGGATGCTCTGCTCCATGGTTTTGCTAGGTAGCGGCATTGTTTACGCCTTCCTCGAGTCGACACTCGAGGGAAAGATTGTCCTGCTTACGCTCTTCGTCGGCTCGATCTTCAGCTGGTCTGTCATGATCACCAAGATCCGTGTCCTGAGTTTTGCAAAAAAGCAGTCGGAGCGCTTCATGGCGCTTTTCCACCGCGATCGCGAGCCGCTGTCTATCTTTGAGACAGGTCTTGAGTTCGAGGGATCGCCCCTCTACGAGATCTACGAGGCTGGCTGCGAGGAACTCTGCTTCCAGGTGCTCGGCTCAACCGAGGTCGATGAGACCTTCAAGTCCCGACTTAAGTTCGCTGACCGGATCACGCCAGCTCAGATGCGGTCCGTGCAGGCCGCCATGGAACGGGCCGTGGGCGAGGCCTCGCTCAAGCTCGAGTCACAGATGATCATCCTCTCCACCGCCGTTAGCGGCGCTCCTTTCGTGGGGCTGCTCGGGACGGTCTGGGGCGTCATGGATGCCTTCGGCGGGATCGCTGCCTCGGGCAGCGCAAGCCTTGCCGCAATGGCTCCCGGTGTCTCTGGAGCCCTGATCACCACCGTCACGGGGCTGCTTGTCGCGATTCCTGCGATGTTCGGCTACAATTTCCTCGTCACCAGTGTCCGGGGCATGATCGTCCAGTGCGACAATTTCGCAGCGGAGCTTTCCAGCGAGATCGAGCACCGCTATGTCAGCCACGGCGGGCGCGGTTAGGAGGTCTGCCATGCGCCGATTCTCCGACCGCAACGCCCTGCACACCCTTAGCGAGCTCAACGTCACGCCGCTGCTCGATCTCGCCTTTGTGCTACTGATCATTTTCATGATCACCACGCCGCTGATCGAGAACAGCATGGACCTGATCGTTCCAACCAGCGCGACGGCCAAGGCAGAGATCAACCCCGCTTCCGTCCAGACGGTCTCCATTGACCGCAACGACGCGCTGAAGCTCAACGAGCAACCCCTCGGCGAGGCCGAACTCGCCGAACGGCTTGTGGAACTCAAGAAGTCCCAACCGGGCTTGGCCGTCGTCGTGCGTCCGCACAAGGAACTTCCTGTGCAGGATTTCGTCCGAGTCATGGATCTGCTCCACAAGGCGGGCATCACCAAGGTAGGCGTCATGACCCGTCCCGAGGATCAGGGAGGGGGCGCCCCCCGCTAGCTCCGCCATGGCCCGCAAGGAACCCCGCTTCAGCAGGGCTTTCATTCTCGTTGCAGCGATCCATCTCCTCGTCATCGGGGGGCTGATCTGGTGGTTCACAAAGCCCGTCAAAAAACCCGCAGGCCAGCTGACATGGATGGAAACGGGATCCTTTGCCCAGGCTCATGAGAGTGCCACCGAGCCAACGATTTCCGCCAAGACCACGGAGGCTGACGATGTGATCCCCGATCAGATTCCGAAAGCATCTCGCGCCAAGCCGACTCCTCAGGAGAAATCCACGCCCACACCCAAGGCGACCCCGGATGTTCCCTCGGACATCTCGCTTGCCACCCCCACTCCGACTCCTACCCTGACGCCTGAGCCCACGCCAACTCCGACGCCCAAGGCAACACCGACTCCCACTCCAAAATCAACGCCAACTCAGACCCCCAAACCGACTCCGAAGCCCACACCAGAATCGACTCCCGAACCGGAGGAGACACCCAAGCCCACTCCGAAGCCGACGGCAAAACCCTCGCCACATCATACGCCGGCCAAGCCGAAGCCCAAACCGAAGAGTTCTCCCAAGGCTGAGAAAAAGGAGTCGGCCGATGACGAGGATCATCCTCGCAAAGCCGCTTCCCAAGCCCCCTCCAAGGAGGGGGCAAAGAAGAGCTCCAGTGGCTCCAAGAAATCCTCCTCCGGCAAGGGTGAGGGGAAAGGCAATTCCTCTGCCAAGGCGGCCTTCCTGGCCAGTAAGGGTGGCGGAACCGGAGCCGGTGGTGCGGGAGGCAACGGGGCAGACCCCGGCACCGTCGATGCGTACCACACGCTGATTCATGACCGCTTCTACAGCCAGTGGGAGCAACCGACCTCGATCCCGGCAGAGCACAAGCATGAGTTCGCCACCGTGCTGAAGATCACGATCGAAAGGGACGGCACGATCAGCGCCTTCTCGTTGGCCAAGCCGAGTGGCAATCCCATCATGGATGGATCCGTCCTCGAGGCCGCCCGCAAGGTTCTCAAGATCGCCCCGGTTCCAGAGGGAATGGGCTCCTCCTCGGGGTATACCATTAATATCAACTTCGAAGTCGAATAGGGGGTGCGATCTTGGCGGTTAGCGTCGTTGGCCTGCGGGCGCCGTAGGTTTTGCTACGGCTTACCCTTGGCCGCCTTGCTCTCCATCCAAGCTTGCCCGCCTTTCAGGCCGTCCGAGGATATCTGATTCAAAATTTCCCTTCAGCCTGAGGCCTTGAGTCTTTAGCCTTAACTCATGCCTGCAGCCGTCGCCGAAAGCCTGATCGACCGAGTCATCGAGGGGGAACGCATCACGCCGGAGGAGGCGTTGGAACTCTACCGCCTGCCGCTCGAGGAGCTGGGGGCGCTTGCCGACCATCGCCGCAAGCTAGCCCGTGACGAGTCCTTTGGCGGCCGCGGAAACGAGATCGTCACCTACATCATCGACCGCAACGTCAACTACACCAACGTCTGCAACGTCTACTGCAAGTTCTGCGCCTTCTACCGGACCGAGAAGGACGCCGACAGCTACGTCATCACCCACGATGAGATGGACGCCAAGCTCGACGAGCTCACCGAGGCCGGCGGCATTCAGGTCCTCATGCAGGGAGGGCATCATCCCTCGCTCACGATCGACTGGTACCTCGACCTGCTCTCCCACATGAGGGAGAAGTACCCGCACGTGAACATCCATGGCTTCAGCCCTCCGGAGTTCAATCATTTCTCGCACGTTTTCAACATGCCCCTTGAGGAGGTGATCCGCCGGTTCAAGGAGGCGGGGCTCGGCTCGATCCCAGGCGGTGGCGGCGAGATCCTGGTCGACCGGGTGCGCGACCGCATCGCTCCGCTCAAGTGCAACAGCGACCAATGGCTGAAGGTCATGGAGATCGCCCACGGCATGGGGATGAACTCGAGCGCCACGATGATGTTCGGTCATGTCGAGACGGTGGAGGAGCGAATCGAGCATCTCGGTCGCCTGCGACGCCAGCAGGACGAGACGGGGGGATTCACGGCTTTCATCTGCTGGACCTTCCAGGCGGAGAACACGAAGCTGCGCGCCGAACCTGTGGGCTCCGCAGAGTATCTGCGGATGCAGGCGCTCTCCCGAATCTTTCTCGATAATTTTTCCAACGTGCAGAGCTCGTGGGTGACTCAGGGGCCGAAGATCGGACAGGTCGCCCTGCGCTACGGCGCCAATGACTTCGGCAGCGTCATGATGGAGGAGAACGTGGTGAGCAAAGCCGGCGCGAACTTCCGCCTCCAGGCACAGGAAATAGAGACGCTCATACGCGAGGCGGGCTACGAGCCCCGTCGCCGCAACAACTGGTACGAACTGGCCGGTTGATCCAGCTCTTGGAAAAGCTCTCCAGGTTTCTGCTGGTTCCACTGCTGGCGGCGGCGGCATGCGCCCAGCAGAGCTCGCAGCCTGCTCAGCTCATTCCTACCGACGCTTCGGGGCGCTTCGTTGTGGACGACGAGGCCTATGAGAAGCAGGCTGATCAGGCCACGGAACAGCTTGCTAAAAATCGGAAGCTCGTCTGTTACACCGAACTCGCCAAGAACGCCCCCCCTGCGCATCCCGAAACCGCCGTGGCGCTCCTCTCCGAAAAGGCCCTCTCTCCCACGGAGTTGGCCGAGGTGCTTCGCAAAAGCACCGTCGCCCTCGGCCTGCGCTATCAGGAACCGAAATCGAAAAAATGGCGTTTCATGATCGGGGCGACCGCCTTTGCGGTGGCGCCCGGGGTGTTTTCCACCTCGCTCCATGTGATGACGCTTGATCCCACCGTCATGAGGGAGGCGCAGGCCGTCGCCGTTACTTCCGAAGGGACTGTCTTTCCGGTCACCGGAGTCCTCGCCGCCAGCGACCGCGCCGACACCTGCCTTGTGAGCGTGCCCGGACTCGACCTGCCGCCGCTTCCGATACGCCCCGGCGTGCGGACCGGGGAGCCTGTCTGGTGCATGAGCCATCCAGACGGATTCACCTACATGTTCACCTCGGGACAGGTTGCCCGGATCAGCCGTGAGCGTTGGGACGAGAAGCACGAGCCGGCGCTTCGCATCGAGGTGACCGCGGAGTATTGCCCGGGCTCGAGCGGCGGTGCTCTGGTGGACCCGGCGGGCAACGTCGTCGGTCAGGTCTCCAGCATCAACAACTACGACGGATTCAGTTCCGGCGATGGCAAGTCGGTCAACGGCATTGTCTCGGCACGCACCTGCACGGCCGCCGAGGAGATCCTCGCCCTAACCCGGGCCGGGGTGAACGAGCCGGTTCCCCTGC
>RFPR01000048.1 GCA_009928265.1 Pseudomonadota bacterium
GGCCCTGGCCCAAACGGCCTCGGCCCAGGCCACGGCGGTCACGCTCACGGGCACGTCGTACTCGCAGAACTTCGACGGGATCACGACGGGGTCAACGTCATCGCTGACATCCTCTGCACCAGGCTGGTCGTTCTTCAAGAGTGGCACCTCGAGTTCGATGCCGACCTACACCTCGGGGTCCAACAGCACGGCCGTGTCGCAAAACGCCGGTACAGCCGGCACCGGCGCCGTCTCCAGCGCGAGCAGCGGAGGCGCCTACCTCTGGGTGAGCGGCACGCTCGCCTCCGGAACCGACAAATCGATCGGCTTTCTCTCGACCGGCAGTTATCCCGGCACGACCTCTGCGGCGCCGGCCTGCCCATGAACGCGACGAATTCCTCGTGGCCTAAAGGCGGCGGCGAGTGCTACTCGTTCCACCCGGGTGGCATCAATGTCGTGTTTGGCGATTCCTCCACACGGTTCATTTCTGAAACGATCGACATCACGACGTTCTGTGCCCTGGTGACTCGGGCCGGTGGCGAGATCGCCGGGGAGGTGCCGTGATGCGATCGGCATGCGCTCGACACACCGCGGTGCTCGTGCTGGCCGCAGGGTGTACGTGTGGACGTGCA
Source organism: Pseudomonadota bacterium (assembly GCA_009928265.1). GTDB lineage: Bacteria > Verrucomicrobiota > Verrucomicrobiia > Chthoniobacterales > UBA6821 > UBA6821. The sequence goes on from RFPR01000048.1 coordinate 612, forward strand.
GGGTCCGCGGCCGATGACCATTCCGCCCGCATCGTGGAGGTGCGCGAGATCACTGGCGACCTCGCCGTGGCGGCTGGCACCATCGCCGTCGGCGGGATCACCGAAAACTTTCAGCACCTCGGTCCCGTAAACCCAGTCGTGACCGTGAAGAATGCGAGCCCGTGGGCGAACGACAAGACCTGCCATATTTTAAGAAGTAAAAGCCTCTTCGTGAAGAGGTGCCGGGGTTGAACGGACGGACTCCTCAACCTCGGGGTACTCAAAGACCTTCCCCTCGAAGTTGCGGAAGACCACTTTCTCCCGGTCATGGAAGAAGACATATCCGGGATTGACCGGAACCTTCCCACCTCCACCCGGTGCATCGATCACATACTGGGGGACGGCATAGCCGGTGGTGTGACCGCGCAGGCCCTCGATGATCTCGATTCCCTTGGCGACCGGAGCGCGCAGGTGAGCCGATCCTTGGATGAGATCGCACTGGTAAAGGTAATAGGGACGCACACGGCAGCGCAGGAGCTTTTGCACGAGTGACTTCATCACCGAAAGGCTGTCGTTCACGCCGCGTAGCAGAACGCTCTGATTGCCGAGCGGCACCCCGTGATCCGCCAGTCGGGCCAGCGCGTCGCGCACCTCGGTGGTCAGTTCCCGGGGATGGTTGACATGGACGCTCATGAAGAGCGGATGATGTTTTTTTAAGATCGCACAGAGCTCCGGCGTGATCCGCTGGGGGAGGAAGATCGGGACACGGGTGCCGATCCGCACGAACTCGATGTGGGGAATCGCCCGGAGGCGCCCCAGCAGGGCGTCGAGCTTTTCGTCTGAGAAGAGGAGCGGGTCTCCCCCCGAGAGCAGGACGTCGCGCACCTCCGTGTGCTGCTCGAGGTAGGCGATCGCCTGGTCGAAATCGGTCTCGAGTTCCTGCTCTCCGGCACCGCTCACGACTCGGGAGCGGGTGCAGTAGCGGCAGTAGGCCGCACAGCGGTCGGTGACCAGAAAAAGAACGCGGTCAGGATATCGGTGGACCAACCCCGGCACCGGCATATGACTATCCTCGCCGCACGGATCAGCCATTTCGGCAGCAGAAACCGATCCCTCCCCGACATACGGGATGATCTGGCGGCGGATGGGGCAGCCGGGGTTATCCCGCTCGATCAGATTGAAATAATGCGGTGTGACGGCGAGGGCCAGTTTGGTTCCGGAGAGAATGACCCCGGCCCGCTCCTCGGGCGTGAGGACAAGATGCTTTTCCAACCCCTCCAGAGTGGTGATCCGGTTGCGGAGCTGCCACTTCCAGTCGCTCCACTCTGCTGGGGAGACATCCTTCCAGAAACCCGGAAAGGAGGGACGGAAGCCCGCCTCGATATGGTCAACGGTGGACTCTGCTTCCATGGGTGAAGAAAGAGCGTGGGGAGAGCAGGCCTGATTGTCAACGGCACGCGATTTTTAGGGAAAGAAAGTCTCCGGCCGACCTATCATCATCCCGATGCTCAGGCCCTCACTCCGATCTCTGGCCTCCGCGCTGATTCTCCTCTCGCCATGCCTAGCACCATGTCAGAGCCTCCTGTCGGCGGAGGCTTCTGGGACGCCGGCCCGATCGGAAACCTCCCCAGGCGAGCGCTTCACGTTCCTGAGCTCTGACGGGATCCATGACCTGAGTGCAGCCTGCTTCCCAGCTGTTAACCCTAAGGGGGTTCTCGTCATGGTGAACGGACGCTCCGAGTCATGGCTGAAGTACGCTCCGCTCTACCGGGAGCTGAATCGCGCGGGCTACACGGTCTACTCCTACGACCACAGGGGGCAGGGACTTTCGCCTCGGCTGGCTCCTGGCAACCCGCAGATCGGCTATGTCGATGACTTCTCGTCGTACACGAGTGATCTCGGCCTCTTCTTGGAAGAAGTGCGGCGGCGCGAGGGTAGCGGGAGAATTTCGCTGATCGGCAACTCTATGGGAGCGGCGGTGATCGTCGATCGGATCTCAGGTCATCCCGATCGCGACATCAACAAGGTTGTTCTCTGCTCGCCGATGTTCCGGATCAAGACTGCTCCTTGGCCGGAACCGGTCGCCCGGTTCGTCCTCGGAGTCCTGCACCTCCTCGGAAAGGGAAAGGCGTATGCTCCCGGAGAAGGAGATGCCTCGGCGACCGAGCCCTTCGAACACAACAGGGTCACCTCCAGCAGGGAGCGATGGGAGGAAATCCTTCAGTTCCGTAAAAATCATCCTGAGGCGGTCACAGGTGGGGCATCGGTTGACTGGGTGATCCAGGCGCTCGCAGGCACGGCCCGGATCCGGAGCGCAGAGGAATGTCTGGGCTCCGAAACCCTGATTCTGGAGGCAGGCCGTGACTCCCTTGTGACCCCTTTTCATCCGCCGCTGAAGTGGCTTCACCCGGGGCCTCGGATGATCGTGTTTCCGGAAGGGAGGCACGAACTGCTCATGGAGGGGGAGCCGATCCGGCAAGAGGCGATCAAGGCGATCCTTTCCTTTCTCGAATCACCGGACAAAGCACCACCGATCCCCCTTGACCGGAGGGGGTACAAAAGTCTCTCCTCGGAGGAGATCCCATCCATCTTATGAACGTCCTCTCCATCGATATCGGCGGCACCCACGTGAAAATCCTCCTAAGCGGCGAGAAGGAGAAACGGGAGTTGCCCTCCGGCAGCCAGTTCACGCCGCAGCAGATGGTGCGCGACGTCAAGGAGATGGCCAAGGGTTGGAACTACGATGTTGTTTCGATCGGCTTCCCGGCTCCCGTCCACAACAACCAACCCGTGGCCGAACCGTTCAATCTCGGTAAGGGATGGTCCACCTTTGACTACGAGAAGGCCTTCGCCTGCCCCGTGAAGATGATCAATGACGCCGCCATGCAGGCACTTGGCAGCTACAAGGGAGGAAAGATGCTCTTTCTCGGCCTGGGCACTGGCCTCGGCAGCGCCTTCGTCAACGACGGCCAGATTCTGCCGATGGAACTCGGTCACCTCCCCTTCAAAAAGAAAACCTTCGAGGATTATGTCGGCGTCCGTGGCCTGGAGAAAACCGGGAGCCGCAAATGGAAGAAGCATGTCTTCGAGACCGTCGAGTTGCTCACAGCCGCCTTGCTCCCCGACTACGTCGTCCTCGGCGGGGGTAACGTAAAGCGCCTTAAGGAACTCCCCCCGGCCTGCATTGCGGGTGCGAACGAGAATGCCTTCTTGGGCGGATTCCGCCTCTGGGAAGGAGTCGCCGACCGGCGCTCAAAACCCGATCCCGCAGTCCACAAAGCAGCCCGCAAAACGAGTAGGAAAGCCGCGACGGCCAGGAAGAAAACAAAGGCCAAATAGAAAGAAAAACCCTCGCAAAACAATTCAGCGAGGGGTGGTGGACCGGGAAGGACTCGAACCTTCAACCAATTGATTAAGAGTCAACTGCTCTACCATTGAGCTACCGATCCATTTGATCCCGTTTGGAAACGGGGCGTCTTTTGTAGCGGTCTGTTCCCTCCGGTGCAAAAGAAAAAATAGGTTGTCTCGAAGAGATCCCGTGAGAGCCTCTCCACATATCCCCATGAGGTTCCTATAATTCCTCCTCTTCCCGGTGGTGACAGGAGGCGTTCTTCTCCTTTCGGGATGTATGGCGCCTGTCTATCCCTACACTGGGGCACCGGCACTTCAGACCACGATGGCTTCCGGGGGATACTCACCCAATCAGGTCATGATGCAGCCCGTGGGGTCCGTTCCTGTTCTTCCCTACGCCTATGCCCCGCCTCAGGTGATTGTGGCTCCCACGTTTTATAGGGGATGCGGATGGGGTTACTGGTATGGGAACCGCTACTGGCCCTACCGCCCGAACTGCGGCTTCTGGGGCGGATCCTATTATAACGGCTACCGCTGGAACGGTTGCCGCACCGGGGTGCAAGGAGGTCCGTACGGATACTACCGTGGGAACTGTTACGGGAACTACCAGGGGCAGAGCGGGTGGTACAGATAGACACACTGTTCCAAAAGAATCTTGCGGCGGCCCGTCACTGCCGCATTACTGGAAGGCTTCATGGACCGTACCGATCTCCATTCCAGTCATTTGATGAATCCGCTGGAGGAGCGGATCGGCTACAAGTTCCGCAACTCCCTCCTCCTGGCCGAAGCTCTGACCCATGCGAGCATCTCGCTGGAAAGGAAGGATTACCCTTTTGACAACCAACGCCTCGAATTCCTCGGCGACGCGGTCCTGCAGGTTGTGATCACGGAAGAATTGTTCAGCCGCTTTCCGGATTTCACGGAAGGTCAGCTTACCAAACTGCGCACTCGCCTCGTCTCTCGGACGGCATTGCGGGAGCATGCGATCACACTCAGGCTCGGGGAACACCTGATGATGGGACGCGGCGAGGAGGCCGGTGGCGGCCGAGATCGGGCATCGACGCTAGGGGATGCCTTTGAGGCGCTTGTCGGCGGGATCTACATGGACGGTGGCCTGCGTGCTGCCCAGCAGTTCATTCTGCGAGTGGCCGCCAAGGATCTGGAGGCAATTTCCCGCGATCCGGAGGAGATCAACCCCAAGGGGAAACTTCAGGAGCTGCTTCAATCCCTGGCCCCTAGTGCCCCCGTTTATGAAATCGTCGAGGAGAGCGGACCGGAGCATCTGAAGCACTTCCGCTGCCGTGTTACCTGGGAGGGAGTCGTTCTGGGTGAGGGTGAAGGTCGCAACAAGAAGGAGGCCGAGGTGACCGCGGCCATGGCCGCCCTGGAAAGTGAGGCATGGCTTTCCCTCTCAAACCCTTCATGATTTCCGCTCCATGGAACCGATGACCCAAGCCGCACACTTTTCGCTTAGTTCCGTAGGTCTCGTCGTGGGAGTGATCATTGCGGGAAGCCATATCGCTGGACTTCTTGTCGCTACTCCTGCCATCACGGCGGCCATAGACTTTCCACGCTCCCGATTCTGGGGAAGCGCTCTTCTAGCAATTGCAGTCATCTGGACGCTCGGGATCGCTGCCACGACCGATCTTGGTGAATTCTCCCCCATGCGCCACCTGATCGTCATTGGTGTGGCCGCCGGAGGTATCCTGACGTGGCGATTTGTCCCGGATTTCCTCTCCTCCCGCTCACTCGGTTTTCTTCTTCTGCTGGCAGCGCATCCCGTGCTTGAAAGCACGTTTCTCCAGCATGGAATCCTCAAACTCCTCTTGGCCATCCTTGCCTACGGCTGGGCCTTGGCGGGGCTATTTCTAGTCGGGATGCCCTACCTCCACCGCGATCTGATCGGGTGGGTCTGCGCCGAGCGCTGGCGTTGGAATGCGGCCTGCTGGGCCGGCCTCATCTACGGTGCGGTACTCATTGTGGTCAGCCTGCTGGGCTAACACTTTTCGTCTATAGGGATTTCATACCTGTAAGTTTCCCCAGCCTCAATCCATCCGGAGAGCCCGAACCGGATCGAGGCGGGAAGCAATCCAAGCCGGAATCAGTGCCGCCAGCGCACAGATCACAAAAGCGCTAACGCAGATCAGCGCCACATCCGAGGGGACGATTTCGGCCGGGATTTCGCTGAACTGGTAGATACTGCGAGGAAAGATCTCGATGTGTAGAACCGAGGAGAGCCAGGCGCTGACTTCGTTTCTCCATCGGATAAGGGTCATTCCGAGAACCAGTCCAAACACCACCCCGATCGCCCCCACAACCATTCCCTGTGCGAGGAAAACGGAGACGATCTGACCTGTGCGCGCCCCGAGGGCTTTGAGGACACCGATCTCGCGCGTCTTCTGCACGGTAACGGTGATCAGTGTATTCATGATGCCGAAGGCCGCCACCAGGATGATAAACATCAGGAGGAAGAACATAACATGGCGCTCCATCGCGATCGCGTCGAAGAGTTGGCGGTTCATCTCCATCCAGGTCTCGCAGGAGAGATCCTCGGGCAGAACCTTGCGGAGGAGTTCACGTGTCTCAGCGGCTCGATCGGGGTCTGAGGTCCTGACCGAAAGTCCGTGAACGCTGGAACCGAGCCCGTAGAGCTCCTGGGCGATGTGCAGTGGTACCAGCAGGAACTCGCTGTCGTACTGATAGCGCCCGCTTTCAAAAATCCCGGAAACCAGCAACTCAGTAGGGAGAACCATCTGACGCAGCGACTCGACATCCCCTTTGCCTCCCGACTTCGATTTGCCCTCCATTTTGTCGAGTTGCTCCAGTACGCGGCCGATGTTGCCTGGTGAGTAAACGGTCACGGTGTCCCCGACCCTCACCCCGAGGGCACGGGCAAGTTCCGAACCCATAACCGTCTTGTCGCCGTCGAGATCGAGCTTCCCGGAAACGATAAAGCGGGAAAGGTCGCTCACCTTCTGCTCCAGCGCCGGATTGATGCCCCGGATCTTGGGCGCCATGCGCTGATGGTTGAACTCCACGATGACCGGTCCCTGCACGAAGGGGGCGGCCGCCTCCACACCACGGACCCCGGAGGCCTTGCCCGCAAGATCCTTCCATCCGTCGAGCAGTCCGTTGTTGCTGACGAGCAAATGGGCATCGAAACCGATCACCTTGCGCTGAAGTTCCCTCTCGAATCCGGTCATCACCGACATCACGAGGATCAGGACCGTGATGCCGAGCGTGACACCCAGGACAGAGATCAGGGTGATCACGGCCAGAAAGGTGCGCTTCGGCCGCAGGTAACGGGCGGCAAGGAAGAGAGGGGCCGGGAGGCTCGTGGGCATCTCCAAAGTGAAACGTGAAAGGGGAAAAGGGGGAATCGTTAAAAAAATACCTTGGGGGGGTGATTACTTCAGACTATCCCTCGGCGCTTTCCCCGGTTCGATCAGAATCCTCGTGCACAGGAGGGTGGCAAAACTCAGGAGACAGATGCCCAGGAAGTAGACACTGTGTCGCCTTAGATGAAATGGTCCCTCAGCCAGATCGAGTGTGCCCAGAGCATCAAGTGCCCTTCCCCACAGGACGGGCACAACCCCCATTGCGAAACTGGTGATCACGGTCGTGACAGCAAAATAGTGGTTCCTCCCCTCCGCCGGCACGACCTCCATGCCGAGATGCAGGTTGGCCATGTTAAAGGAGGACATTGCCATTCCTCCCGTCACGTTTAGAAACAGCACCAGCTTCCAGTCAGGGGGAAGGATCCCCGCCGACATCGCGAACCAGAGACCCAGCACGGCGGCGAAGGAGAAGACCGAGACGCGCAGGATGAGGATGCTTCCGGTGCGGTCGATGTGATAACCGATGCGCTGCATGATGAACAGCGGTGCCAGAAAGGTCCCGGCTGAGAGTGCATAGATGGCCGAGGGGGTGAAGTGCGCCTGAACCTTGAGATACTCAACGGGGAACACCCCCAGTCCACCGGCCACGGTTGTGAAGAGGAGGCTGAACAGGATGCTATTGCGGAACGGAAGATTCCGGAACATCTGGCTCCAGGTCACTGCAACCGAAGAGCTTTTGACCGTTTCGGAATGCCGGCTATCGGGGATATTGCGCAGATAAAAAAGGCTGATGACGGACCCTGCCACGGAGATCCAGAGGACCGAGGAGTATCTCCACGGCTCCACATGACCGCTCATCATCAGTGCCGAAAGAAGCATGATGAAAACGGAGCCTCCGTTGACGAAGAGTGAGTCGACGGCAATGTACCGACCCCTCGCGGAGGAAGGCAGCAACCCCGTGATCCACGGAAGGAAGGCTGCGGAGGAAAACCCCCTCAGCACGTTGAAGAAAAAAAGGCTGCCGAGAAGGATTCCGAGTTTGACCTCTTTGCTCCAGAAAAACAGAAGGGGAACACATGCGGAACTGGCGATGAAAATGGCTCGCAACCCCCATCCAGCAAGGGCAAAGGAGCGGTAACTGTAATGCTCCAGATAGCGGGCAGCCGGAAGTTGGAGCGTCGTCATCAGCGGGGTAAAGGCCGCGATGATGCCGAGAATCGTGGAATTGGCTCCGAGGTCCTTGGCCAGCAGGACCGTCGGTGCACCGAGGATGATCTGGAAGCAGATCGCGTTGTAGAAATTAAACCAATGGAAGCCGAAGACGCCCTTGCCATAGGGGACAGGGAAGAGTCCCCATGGGTCCCTATAACCGCATTCGCCGGGCGACCCTGCTCCGCTCATTCCCCGGAAACACCCTCCTTGGGCCGGTTCTTGAGATGGGGGAAAAGGATGACATCCCGGATCGACTCGGCTCCTGTAAGAAGCATCACGAGACGGTCGATGCCGATGCCGATGCCTCCTGCAGGGGGCATGCCGTACTCGAGCGCCTCCAGGAACTCGGTGTCGATCTTCTGTTGTTCCTCACCCGCCTGGTGTTCGAGTCGCTCGCGCTGGAGGTCGGGGTCGTTAAGCTCTGAGTAACCGGGGGAGATCTCCTGACCGTTGATGATGAGTTCGTAGACATCGACCATGGAGGGATCGGCATCGTTGAGCCGCGCCAGTGGAACGAGTTCCTTGGGAACATGGGTGACAAAACACGGATCGATCGTCTTCTCCTCGACCAGTTTCTCAAAGAGATGCTGGGTCATTTCAAATTCCTCGGGACAGTGCGAGATATCGAGCTTCAGCTCGGCGCAGCGGGAGCGCTTTCCGTCTGCATCAAGAGCAAACCATCCCGGCACTGCTTCCTCGATAAGTTCGTGATAGGAGGCGCGCTTCCAGGGACGGGAGAGATTGATCGTCCTGGTGACGTTGCCCTCCGCGTCGCGGTGATGCACCTGATGATTCTCGCAGCCGAGCATTGCGGCCAGGTGACAGATCAGTTCCTCGACCATCACCGACATGACACGAAAGTCGGCGTAGGCCCAGTAGGCCTCGAGCATTGTGAACTCGGGGTTATGGCGGCGCGAAATACCCTCGTTACGGAAACTTCGGTTGAGTTCGAACACCTTCGGAAACCCGGCGACCAGCAGGCGCTTCAGGTAAAGCTCCGGGGCAATACGGAGATAGAAATCCATCCCAAGGGCGTTGTGGTGCGTCTTGAACGGCTCAGCGGCCGCCCCTCCGGGGATGGCCTGCATCATCGGGGTCTCGACCTCGAGGAAACCGCGCTCATCGAGGAATCGGCGGATCTCCCGAACGACCAGACTGCGCTGGCGGAACGTCTCGCGCGAAGAAGCATTGGCGATCAGGTCGAGGTAGCGCTGGCGGTAACGGGTCTCGGAATCCTGTACACCGTGCCACTTATCAGGCAGTGGCCGGAGTGACTTGGAGAGAACGGCAAGCCTCGAAACTTTAATACTCGGTTCGCCGGTGCGTGTCGTGAAACACTCCCCCTCTACTCCCAGAAAATCACCGATGTCGAGTTGTGCAGCGACCGCAAGGGTCGCCTCGTCGAGTTCCTTGCCATTGAGATAAACCTGCATCCGCCCCCCGATATCAGAGAGATCAAGGAAGCGGCTTTTGCCCATATCTCGATAGGCGGTGATGCGACCGGCGAGCGAGATAAACTTGCCCTCGGCAAAGGCTTCCCTCACCTCGGCAACGGTTCCCGTGGTATCAAAAACACCACCGTAAGGATCGACCCCGAGATCACGGAGGGCCTTGAGTTTCTGGCGGCGGATGGCGACGAGCTCCCCCAAGGGGGAATGCTGGGTCTGCGGTGACGATTCCATCACAATAGGGCAATCGGAGAGTCCCCTCCGATCAATCAAAAAGAGAGAAAAGACTCACGGGAATGAATCAAATCTAAGACGCCGCTCCCGTTATCAGATCGGCAGCGAGACGGATGGCGGACAGGAAGCTGTCTGGACGGGCTTTACCTGTTCCCGCAATCTCGTAGGCCGTTCCATGATCGGGACTCGTGCGGACAAACGGCAGCCCGAGGGTGACATTCACCCCGTCATGAAAGCCAAGAAGCTTCAACGGGATGAGTCCTTGGTCGTGGTACATGCAGAGCACGGCGTCAAACTCTCCGTGAGAGGCGCGCCAGAAGACGGTGTCTGGGCTAAACGGACCGGTGAAAGATACTCCCGGATTGGCCAATGTCAGTTGCGGGATGGCCGGCGCGATCAGGCGCACTTCCTCGTCGCCGAGATCTCCTTCCTCGCCTGCATGGGGATTCAGTCCCGCCACGGCAATCCGGGGAGCAGCAATCCCCCTTCTGCGCAGGAAATCGGCCAGAAGAGTTCCCACGCGAACGATCTCACTGGTTGTCAGCATCGAGGCAACCTCTCGGAGCGGGACATGGGCCGTGACCAGCGCAACTGTTAGGGGCCCTCCGGTCAGGAGCATGGCGAAATCTTCCACTCTGGCCCTAGCGGCAAAAAACTCGGTCTGGCCAGGAAAGGAAAATCCCGCGGTATGCAGGTGCTTCTTGCTGACAGGCCCCGTAACCACGGCGGCAAGTTCTCCGGAAATAGCCCTGCGGGCGGCTTCCTCCAGAGCGGTAAGAGCACTAAGCGATCCCTCACGGGAAGGCTTACCAGAATCCAGCGACGAGGTGTTTCCGATGCACTCCAGCACGACACCTTTTGGACAATGCCTCAGGGCGGCCGCAAGCAACTCGGGGCCGACTCCGGCGGGATCACCGGCCGTCAGTCCGATGACGGGTGTTTTCATCGGATCAGAGGATCCGGATGTAGGCCTTCTGACGGAGTTCCTGCAGCCAGCGCTCCTGCCCTTTGATCTTCTCTTCTTGGGAGAGCGCATCCACGATCTGCGACTGCACCTCGGAGAGCGGCTTGGTGATGGCGGGCTTTTTGGCCTCCACCATCAGGATGTAGTAGGCATTGTCGAGAGGGATGATGGGGCTGATCTCGCCCGGTTTGAGCGAGAAGGCCACCTTCGCCAGTTCCTCGTTCAGGGTCTTGCGCTCAATCCATCCCCAGTCACCTCCGGACTCATTGGTCGAGTCTTCGGAATACATCTGGGCTAGGCGGTCGAACTCGGCGCCTCCGGTCAGTTTTTCACGGATCTCGGCAACCATCTGCTTTTTGCTCACCGAAGCATCGGCCGGCGTGTCGCCATTGGATCCGCCCTCTTTTAGTACGATCATGCGAAGCTTTACTTGCTCGGGCGTCGTGTAGGAACCGGCGTGCTTGTTGTAGTACTCGCGGATCTTAACCGGAGAGACGAGCGTGTTGTCTGAAGTCTTGGACTGGCGCATCGCCTGGACGGTGATCTTATCCTTCTGCACCTCTCGGAAACGAGCCATTGTGTAACCTTGGGCCTGCAGCGTTTTGACAAAGGCCGTACGGTCACCGCCAAAATCGGTCCGGATAATCCGCTGGATACTGTCATCGATCACGTAGGAGGGGATGTTGAACTCCTTCTTTTTGAACTCCTGCAGGATCAGCGCACGGTCGATGAGTTCCTGGACAGCTTTCTTGCGCATGTCTGCCACTTTCTGCTGAAGCTCCTCTCCCTGATAGATCTCTGAGGCCGATCGCTCCTGGGCGGAGACCAGTTCACGGACCTGGGAATAGGTGACGACCTCGCCGTTGACCACGGCCGCGATGCCGTTGACCACCTGCTCCGCCGCACGCAGATGCAGTGAGGTGGATATCAGGAGGACCGTCAGGAATGTTTTACGGAGAATCATGGTTAGAGGGAGGCCACCGGCGGAGCTGTTCCCGGGGAGGGAGCTCATGCTTTCAAGGCCTCCAGAAAGCGCAAAATCTCCGTGAGCTTGGAAGCGGGCTTAGAGGCCGTCAAGCGTGGAAACCTGTGTCCGAGCAGCAGGAAATCCCCGCGGCGCGTTAGCATGAGCCGGTCACAACGGGTCTCGACCTTGGTGATCCCTCGCACAGCGGCAGCGCGCCGGATCCGCTCGAGAGCCAGCAGATGGAGGACCTCCACAGGAAGAGGGCCGAACCGGTCTCGCCAGGAAGAAGCAAGTGCGTCCAGGGCGGCGGAGTCGGGAGCCGAGGCCAGCAGGCGGTGGGCCTCGATCCGGAGCTTCGCTTCTGGGAGATAACCGGAAGGAAGGAATGCCCCGCAGCGGGTGACCGGCTTTTTTCCTGGATCGGGGGCAGGCGGTGGAAGCCGGAGTTCTTCCGGCGACTGGGCGGCGAAATCAAGCCGCACCATCGCCTGCTGCGGATCGGCAGCCACCGCGACGGCTGAGGCATCACCTTTCATCCGCTCAACGGCTTGCCGCAGCATCCGGCAGTAGAGATCGAACCCAACAGCGGCGATATGTCCGCTCTGGGCCGTGCCAAGGAGGTTTCCCGCGCCTCGGATCTCGAGGTCGCGCATCGCAATCCTGAATCCCGCCCCAAGATGCGAATACTGGCGGATCGCCTGCACCCTGCGGCGGGCCTCGCCCACCATCATCATATCCCGGGGAAGCATCAGATAGGCGTAGGCTTTCTGGCGGCTGCGACCGACACGGCCGCGCAGTTGATAAAGATCGGCCAATCCGAAGCGGTCGGCGCGGTCGATGATGATCGTGTTGGCATTTGGAATATCGAGGCCACTCTCGATGATCGTGGTCGATACAAGGACATCCGCCTCCCCTTCGACGAACCGCTTCATGACGGTTTCGAGTTCCCCCTCCTCCATCTGCCCGTGACCCACCAGTACACGGACCCCGGGACAGAGCTCCGCGATTCGCGAGGCAACCTTCTCGATGGTCCCGATCCGATTATGGAGAAGATATACCTGCCCTCCGCGTGCCCTCTCACGCTGGATAGCATCCCGGATCACCCGTTCGTCGTAGGCGCAGATGACAGTCTCCACGGGTTGGCGGTCGGGCGGAGGGGTCTCGATGACCGACATGTCACGCGCACCCATCAGTGAGAGATAGAGGGTGCGCGGAATCGGCGTGGCAGAAAGGGTAAGCACATCGATGAGACGGAACCTGTCCTTGAGCGCCTCCTTGTGCTTCACCCCAAAGCGCTGCTCCTCGTCGACGATCACGAGACCGATATCCTTGAAGGCTACATCGGGCGAGAGGAGTCGGTGCGTCCCGACGACCAGATCAACCGAGCCGTCGCCCAACCCCTTCACGACCTCGCGCTGATCGGCGGCGCTGCGGTAACGGGAGAGGAGTTCGATCTTTACCGGGTATTCGCTCATCCGTTCCTTGAGCGTCCGGGCATGCTGCTGGGCCAACACCGTGGTCGGCGCGAGGAAAGCCACCTGCTTCCCGCCCATCACCGCCTTGAAAGCCGCGCGCAGTGCCACCTCGGTCTTTCCGAAGCCGACATCGCCGCAGAGCAGGCGGTCCATCGGCCTGCGCGATTCCATATCCTGCTTGATCTCGGCGATCGCACGAAGTTGATCAGGCGTCTCGCGGTACGGAAAGCTCTGCTCCAACTCGCGCTGCCACGGGGTGTCGTTACCGTAGGCACGCTCCGCCTGAAGCTTCAGCAACCGTCCAGCGTAGAGGAAGACCGACTTCTCGGCGGCATGACGGGTCTTCGACCACTTGTCATCCCCCAGCGAGGAGAGGTCCGGGGCATGCTTCCCGACGCCTACATAACGGGAGAGTTGCCAGGCCTGATCGATCGGAACAAAGAGTCTCGAATCATCAGAAAACTCGAGGGCTAGCACCTCCCCCTCGCTTCCGTCGGCAGAAGGGAGTTTATGAAGTCCCAGATAACGGCCGATACCATGCTCGGCGTGAACGACAAGATCACCCTCGGTGAATTCCTTGAAATCGATGGCAGACCGTGAGGCACGCTGGCGCTCGCGACGAAGATGGAGACGACGGAGACGCTGGCTGGCGGAGCGGCCGAACAACTCGGCGTCCGAGAGCAGGGCCAGCCTACGGTAACGACACCCCGTGGCAGCGCGAGTTGGAGCAGAGCTTTCCGTACCGCGAGACGCCTGATCAACTTCGTGCGATCGCCGAGATCAAGCAG
>RFPR01000049.1 GCA_009928265.1 Pseudomonadota bacterium
GGGCACCACCCGTGGGCGCGGGAACAGGCTTGGGAGGAAGCTTCAGCGGAGGAAGCTTCACGGGGGCTCCCGGGGAAGGCGGTGGATTGGAAGATGGGGGGGTATCGCTCACGTTGAAAAAGGGAGATGAATTAAAAAAGGAACAGGGTTTCCCTGTCAATCCACATGAGGAAATATCATGAATCGGGAATTACTCCCGATCCATGATCTTGGCAGTCCTTGTTCCCTGCATCTGATTGGCCAGATCATTCAGAATATTCAAAGCTTCCGCCTTGATCGGATCAGGAACGGGGCCTTCGTCTTCCTTCTCATCGTCACCATCAGCTCCATCCGCGGCTTTGGCCGCTTTTTCGGCCTTTAGCTTTCCCTTGACCGTGACCCTGGGCAACTTTTCCTTCTCGACCGTATCAAGTGTTACCTCGTAGGCAACGGGTTCGGCTCGAGGCGTTTTTTTACGCTCGGCCAGTCGCGACTTCTTCATCTGCTTATCCTTTGCCATTTCATCCCGGCGTTGCTTCTCGTTGAGGGAAAGCTGGTTCAGGGAGAGCTTCTCGCGAAAGCGTTTCATGTCCTCGTTGATGTAGGCAAACTCGGCATCTTGGGAGACACGCTCGGAAGAGCGGTTTTTCAGTTCCTCGATCAATGGGCTGGTGAAGGTGAAATGACGAACAGGCTGGGGATCCACCTCGTCGTAAGCCAGCGGATTGGGCAACGAACTCTCGCCGATCTCAGGAGTGTCGGTGGTGGAGGGAAGCACGATGTCGGAAAGCACCCCGCGGTGCTGCGTTGATCCTCCGGAAACCCGATAAAACTTCTGGATGGTGAGTTTGAGCGATCCGGCTTTGGCACCCTGGTCGAGGAAGAGCGGCATGAACTTGCCGACATCGAGGAGAGTCTGGACCGTCCCCTTTCCAAAACTACGCTCATCCCCGACAATCACCGCCCGGCCGTAATCCTGAAGGGCTGCAGCGAAGATTTCGCTGGCGGAGGCGCTGAGTCGGTTAACCAGGACGATCACCGGCCCCGTGTAGAATGGCTCCTTCTCATCGTCGCGGGCGACACTGACTCTTCCCGTGGCATCCTTGGCCTGAACGACGGGGCCGGCACCGACGAAAAGCCCGGTGAGATTGATCGCCTCCTCAAGAGATCCGCCGCCGTCCCTGCGAAGATCGATGACAAGCCCCTCGATCCCCTCCTTTTTCATGCGGTCAACGATCTTGCGGACATCCTTGGTGGTGCTTTTTGCATCGGCCTGCCCATGGCGGTCCATCTCGGCATAGAAAGATGGGACGGTCAGCCAACCGAATTTTTCGATCTTGCCGTTGGGTTCCTTGTAATCGATTACCTCACCCTTGGCTTCGGACTCCTTGAGCTTCACCTCCTCGCGCGTGATTTCGATCACGTTGCGCTTGGAAGGGTCGGTGGAATTGGCGGGAATCACCTGGATACGGACCTGGGAACCCTTTGCCCCGCGGATTTTCTCGACGACCTTGTCGAGCTTCATGTCGACGACGTCCTCAAACGGACCCTTCCCCTGCGCCACAGCGGCGATCCGGTCATTGGGCTTGAGACGGCCGTCCTTATCAGCGGGCCCCCCGGGAACGACCTCCACGATCTTGGCATAGCCGTCATCGGTCCGGAGCACCGCCCCGATTCCCACGAGTGAGAGCCGCATCTGGATGTTGAAATTCTCCATGTCCGACGGACTCATGTACTCCGAATGCGGATCGTAGCTCTGAGCGAGGGCGACCAGGAAAGTCTTGATCACCTCCTCATCCGTCTGCTCGTTGATGTTCTTGAGAAATTGATTATACCGCTTGGTAACGACCTTGGCGGGGGGATTGAGCGGATGCTCGTTGAGACTCTCCTGCAGAAGTTCCGCCTCAATCCTATCGGACCAGAGCCTGTCCGCCTCCTCGGAGGAAGCAGGCCAAGGTGCCTTTTTCCTGTCAATCTCAACGGTCTTGCTGCTCTTGAAGTCATGAGGAGCCTCGGCAAGTGCCTTGTTCTTGGAGACACGCTCCTCGACCCGTTGCCGGAATCGCGTGAAAATCTCACGGGGGGCGTTGAGATCACCGCTGGGTATCTGCGAGGACAGGGTCGGCGCAAAGCGGTTCATGAATTCGTTCACGTCATCCTGGGTGAAGTAGAGATGCATGTAATCGAGCATCTGGAGATAGTTCTTAAGCACGCGTTCCGACATGGTCTGCGGATTCTCGGATTCCAGGCGGGGCGGGTTCTTCTCCGATAGGGAAAGCGGATGAAGGTAGTGACCCTGTTCGAGCATTTTCGCAACGGTTGCCGCCACGGGCCTCATGTCGGTGGAGGTATCTGCCTTCTCCGCCGGGGCAATCGTATTGGATGCCTCTCCCTGCGCGCGGCAGGGCACGGCAAGAACACAAAGAACCGAAGCGCAGACGAGGATTTTCCTGAAAGTCGAAAAAATCATGAAACAGAACCGTTGCAGAGCCGATTGGTAAAAGCAAACATCATGAGAAATGCCAAACAATCAGACAATCCCAAGGCCGGAAATGTTCACCGGAGGAAATCTGGAAACGAATTGCTACCTGATCCCCTGTCCGGAGGGAAATATTCTGGTGGATGCCCCCGAGGGGTCGGCGACGGCTTTTGAACAGAAGAAGGTCTCCCTGCTTCTGCTCACACACGGACACTTTGACCATGTCTGGGATGCGGCCTCTCTGGCCTCACGCCAGGAATGCCCGGTAGTCATGCATTCGGTCACCCAGGACATCGTGAACGACAGGAATCTCCTTCGCCGGATAGGCCTCGATCTGGAAGTCACCCCCGTGACAGCCACCTCCTTTCTTTCGGAGGGCCAAATCACGCTGCTGGGAAAAACTTTTAGCATTTTTGAAGTCCCGGGCCATTGTCCAGGAAGCCTCTGCCTGTACGATAGCCAAGACGGCCTTCTTTACGGTGGCGATGTCCTCTTCGCCGGCGGCGTCGGGCGCTGGGATCTACCGGGCGGAGACCGCGATCTCCTGCTTGCTGGGATCCGCTCCAAACTCCTTCCCCTGCCACCCGAGACGGTTGTTCTTCCGGGACACGGCCCCTCGACAACTATCGGCCGCGAGAAAACCTCCAATCCCTATCTCCAGTAATTCCAAAGAGCTTCGGGAAAACTCGACAGAGTGAATCCCCGGCGGATAAAAAAACACAATGCCCTCTTTCGCCTATGTCGCCCTTGATGCTCAGGGTCAGCAGGTCAGTGATTACATTGATGCCGCCTCCCAATCGGAAGCCGTCACGCAACTGAGAGGAAGGGGATTGTTTCCCACAAGCGTCAAGGAGCAGGCTCGTTCCGCAAAATCGAAGGGGGCAGCTAAAGGCGGTGCAGCCAAGTCCAAAGATCTCAAGATCAACATTCCCTTCCTTGAGAAAAAGACGATCAAGAGCAAGACGCTCATGATCTTCACAAGGCAACTGGCGACACTCATTGACGCAGGCCTCCCTCTTCTCAGGGGTCTGACCGTGCTGGGAAAACAGGAGCCGGATCCCGTGCTCAAGAAAACGATCACGCAGCTTGCCGAGGCGGTGCAGGGAGGCGGCACCTTCAGCGACGGCCTGACCGGTCACCCGAAGATTTTCAACAAACTCTACGTCAACATGGTAAAGGCCGGCGAACTCGGAGGCGTACTCGAAGTCGTCCTCAACCGACTCGCCGAATTCCAGGAAAAAGCCCAGAAGGTCAAGGGCAAGGTGCAGTCGGCCATGATGTATCCCGCCATCGTCATGGTGATCGCGATTATCATCATGGGCTCTCTCCTTGTCTTCATCGTGCCGAAGTTCGAGCAAATCTTCGCCGATATGCTCGGGGGAAAACCCCTCCCCCTCCTGACTCAGATCGTCGTGGGAGCCAGCCGAGGCATCCAGCAGAACATCCTCTTCATCATTGGCGGCGTCATCGGCATCGTCTTCGGACTAAAGTGGTTCGCCTCAACCCCCAAGGGGTCCGTACTTCTCGATCAGTTCATGCTCAAGGCCCCGCTGTTCGGCGACCTGACCCGCAAGAACGCCATCTCGCGCTTTACCCGCACGCTGGGAACTCTTGTGACCAGCGGCGTTCCGATCCTGCAGGCCCTCAATATCACCAAGGAAACGGCAGGCAACGCCGTCATCTCAACCGCGATCTCCAAGATCCACGATGCTGTCAAGGAGGGTGAATCGATTGTCCGCCCCATGGATGCCAGCGGCGTCTTTCCCGCCATGGTGATCAGCATGGTCGACGTCGGCGAAGAAACCGGCCAACTCCCTGAGATGCTCCTGAAGGTCGCCGACCTCTACGACGACGAGGTGGATAATGCCGTTGCCGGTCTCACCTCACTCATGGAGCCGATCATGATCGTCTTCCTTGCCGTGGTGGTCGGATCGATCGTCATCGCCCTCTTCCTGCCACTGATTGGCATCATCAGCGGCATGCAGCAGTAATTCACGATCATGAACCTTCCTCCAAAGACATCGAACAAGCAGGGGTTCACCCTCATCGAACTCCTTGTTGTCATCGCCATTATCGCGGTGCTTGCCTCGCTAGTGCTAGCTGCCGCGGGATCCGTGCAGAAGAAGGGGGCCCGCTCCAGAGCCGAGGCTGAAATCAAGGCAGTCGAGGCCGCTTTGGAAAGCTACAAGTCGGATAATGGGGACTATCCGAGCAATAGCGTTTCGGGCTCCGCCAACCTTGTCTCCGCACTCATGCCGACCAATGGGGGCAAAATCTACTTTGAGTTCAAAACCAAGTACACGAACTCAGGCGGATGGGTTGATCCATTCGGATATAACTACAATTACATCTACACGAACGGATCCTCCAATAACGGCACCAATAATTACGATCTGTGGTCGACTGCCACCGATGTTTCAGCCGGGAAAACGAATACCAACGCCTGGATCAAGAACTGGTAGCAGGCCTTATCAGGCGATTCTCCTCAGATCGTTCCACCCACCGATCACAAGCTGGGACCAGCTTTCAAGCTGATCGTGCCGGGAGGCCAGTTCCTCAAGCGTGAGGAAGCCCAACTCGGCAATCGCCTCCTCGTTGGAGTTCACGTTGGGCTCTGCCAGATGACACTGATGAACGATACCGAGGTGAACGGCCCCGACGGGATTGGTATCGTCGTTGAGAAGAGCTAGAGGGCGCTCGATGAAGCAGCTCTCAATAACCAACTCCTCCTGCAACTCGCGCATGAGGGCCCTCTGATAAGCTGCGGCATCAAAAGCCTTGCCCAATCCGTCCCCGTCATTGATATGCCCTCCAATGCCGACAGAACCCTTCTTGAGGAGGCGTGCCTCCCCTGAACCGCTTCCACGGCGATAATGGAGCAGTTTCTCTCCGGCGGTAACCACGACGTAGGGGATGAGTTGCTTGAGTGAAGGATCTTCCTCGGCCTCAGCACGCGGCACAAAGAAATGATTGCCGGGTTCAAGAAAAACAGGAAGGTACCGCTGGATCTCGGCATTCAGGCCGTGGAAAGACCCGATCTCGTCAAAAAGGGAGCGGCGGACGACAAGGACTTTCTCTGGGGCTTGTTCGGACATAGGGAAAAAAGAATTTTAGACTGAAGACCTTTAGACTCTTAGGAAATAAGAGGCATGTCGATCTTCGGAAGCTTATCAGTCCAGATAATCGGAGAGCTTTTCACGGAGGGTATTGCGGGCACGGAAAAGAAGACTTTTTAGCGCCGGAACGCTGATTCCAAGAACTTGGGCGATTTCCTCGTAAGGCATCCCCTCGTGACGACGAAGCACGACGGCCAACCTTTCCTTTTCACCCAAGGAGGCCATTGCGACTTCAACCGCGCCATGGAGCTCCTGATCCAATATCCGGCGATCAGGCCCCGGCGCAGCATCGGGAAACTCGCACATCGTCTGATCCTCCCCCGACTGGGGAACGATCCGCGTCCTGCCACGCCTCCGCGACTCGTTAAAGACAAGGCGCTTCGCGATGGTCATCACCCAGGTCGTCACCTTCGCCTCGGGTCGCCACCGGGGGGCCGACCTCCAGACATTCAGAAATACCTGTTGGGCGACATCTTCAGCATCTGCCGCACCGATCATCCGGGCAATCGTCCCCACCACAAGATGCTGGTGCCTCTCGACAAGTTCTCGAAATGCAGCATGGTCGCCCGAGGCAACCCTGAGCATCACTTCTTTATCGGGATCTTCGGGCTCGGACTGCAATGGAACGGGGGGCATTTTGAGGTGAAGGAACCAGTGCAACTTTCAACCTAACAAACACCTGCGGGAGACAACGGTTGCAACCCATTTTTTGAAAAGGCTTTCTTACCCCCTTCTGACCGCAATACGACCGATCGGTTCACCTTTGGCTCTAAAGATGGTCTCAAACTCCGTGACAGGTCTCACCAAACCGTCTTCCCAAGGGACCTCGATCCAACCACCATGAAGCGCCAACTGCTCCTGCATGGAGGCGAAATACCCGGGATGATCGGTCTGCAGGCGCAGTGTTCCCGTCGATTTGAGCTTCCGTGCGGAGACGCTCAGAAATTCCACGTTGACCAAACGACGGAACCAATGCCGCCTCTTTGGCCATGGATCGGGGAAAGAGACATGAAGGGTATCCAGAAAGCCATCGGGAACGAGGGCGTCGAGCGATTCCTTGCCCCAACCGCGCCAGAGAAGGGCATTGCCGAGACCGAGACGCCCGATTTTCCTGTTTGCCCGGCCCACCCGATCGGACAGGCCCTCAATCCCAGCAAAGAAGACATCCGGATTTGCCACAGCGCTCTCCGTCAGGAATTTGCCCTTGGAAGCACCGAAATCGCATTCGACACGGGAATAAGCCACGGATGTCCTGATCAACTCTACGCGCGCAGTCTCCAGTTCGCTGTTCGAGATCATACGACCCGGAAGCGGGATCTCCCCTCCCCGGGCCTCCAGTTCGGCCCTGCTGGTCACGGGTATTTCAGGCAGCGTCCTTTTCCTGGCGCCTGCGGATCAAGGCCGGGCGCCTTCCCTCGACAACAGCCCGGTTCACGGTGACGCCGGCAAGATCGTCGCGATCAGGCGCCTCGTACATCACGTCGAGCATGATCTTTTCTAGCAGGGAACGGAGCGCACGGGCCCCCGTTCCTTTTCTAACGGCCGTCTCAGCCAAAGCAACCAGACCATCCTTGGTAACCGTCAGCGTAATGTCATCCATCGCTAGGAGCTTGGTGAACTGCTTCACCAAGGCATTCCGTGGCTCGGTCAGGATCCGGACAAGCTGCTCCTCGTCAAGCTGCTCGAGTGTGGCCAGAACGGGCAGTCTTCCGATGAATTCCGGGATCATGCCAAAGGAAAGCAGATCCTCGGGCTCGACGGCGGCGAGGGTCTTCAGCTCATCGGAGCGGTGAGCCCCCATTTCCTCCCTGGCATGGAATCCGAGCGTCTTTCCACCGATTCGGCGCTGGATGATCTTGTCTAGGCCGACAAAAGCACCGCCGCAGATGAAGAGAATATTCTGCGTATTGAGCTGGATGTACTCCTGATGGGGATGCTTCCTTCCCCCTTGAGGCGGAACATTGCAGGTTGTTCCCTCGAGTATTTTCAGAAGGGCCTGCTGGACTCCCTCGCCCGAGACATCGCGAGTAATGGAGACGTTGTCGGTCTTGCGCCCTATCTTATCGATTTCGTCGATATAGACGATGCCGATCTCGGCCTTCTTGACGTCGTAGTCGGCGTTTTGAAGCAGGCGAAGGACGATGTTCTCGACATCCTCCCCGACATATCCGGCCTCCGTCAGCGTGGTGGCGTCGGCGATACAGAAAGGGACGTCGAGAATGCGGGCCAAGGTTCTGGCCAGAAGGGTTTTGCCCGATCCCGTGGGACCCATGAGCAGGATATTGCTCTTCTCCACCTCCACGTCGGCCAACCCTTCAGCAAGCAATCCTGCCGGCATTCCCTGGCGTTCGAGAGCAATGCGCTTGTAGTGATTGTGAACGGCTACCGAAAGAGTGCGCTTAGCCAGATCCTGACCGATGACATGGGCGTCGAGTTCGGCCCGGATCTCGGAAGGCTTGGGGACACGCAGTGATCCGTCAGAATCCTCCCTGGCATTCTCCCCACCCTCCTTGTCGAGGATTCCCTTACAGACAGTGATGCAGCTGTCGCAGATGTAGACACCGGGCCCCGCGATCAACTTGCGAACCTCCGAATGACTCTTTCCGCAGAAGGAGCACATCGTAAGGTTGCTGGATCGGGCCATCGGTTGCGGCGCTTAAATCTCTGAGTCGGGCGTGGCTTTTTACTCGGCGGAATCCTTGGCCTTCTCGGGAGGATTCTTGAGTTCCTTTCGATATTTCACCACCTCGTCGACCAGACCGTATTCACGTGCCTCCTCGGCAGTCATGTAATAGTCGCGGTCAGCGTCCTTCTTGACCTGCTCCTCGTTCTTGCCGGTGTTCTCGGCAATGATGCGGGTGAGACGGCGGTTCAGCTTGTACATGAACTCGACGCTACGCTCCACATCGCTGGCCGTGCCGTGGGCACCGCCGGAGACCTGGTGGATCATGATGTCTGAATTAGGGAGGGCGAAGCGCTTGCCCTTCGTACCCGCACAGAGAAGGAATGCACCCATACTGGCGGCCATTCCCATGCAGTAGGTGTTCACGTCGCAGGTGACGAACTGCATCGTGTCGTAGATGGCAAGACCGGCCGTGACCGATCCGCCCGGGGAATTGATGTAGAGATGGATATCCTTCTTGGCGTCCTCCATCTGGAGAAAGAGGAGCTGAGCGATGACGAGATTGGCGACATGATCGTCAATCCCCGTTCCGATGAAGATGATCCGGTCCTTCAGGAGACGGGAATAGATGTCGTAGCTGCGCTCACCGCGGCCGGTCTGCTCGACCACCATCGGTACCAGCATCGATTGGGGTGCGTGGATCCTGCTCATTTCAGTGGTGGTCATGGCCGCAACCGGGGCCGTGGACATGGGGTTCTTCATGGGAATGGTTCTCCTTGGAGTGAACAATTGGATTCTTCGGCTCCTCTCCGTTCACTTTAGCATGGGAGACCACGGTATCAAGGGCCTTACCCAGGGCGATCTCCTCCTCGATGCCGTGGATGGCACCGTGTTTCTGGAGCTCCTTGATCAGTTTCTGGGGAGCCATCCGGTAGTGTTCGGCCATCGAGGTGATACGCCAGGCGAGCTCCTCGCGGCTGACTCCGATCCCTTCTTTGGAGACGATTTCCCCGAGGATGAAGTTGAGCTTCACCTTGTCGCCCGCACTCTGATGGGCGGCGCCAAGGAGTTCCTCCTGGTGACCGCGAATCTCCTCCTCGCTGACACCGCGCTGCTGGTTCTCGCGGATAATCTCCTTGAGAATCGTGGCACTCTCCTGCTGGACCATGCTGGAAGGGGTGTCCACCGTGACCTTGGATAGAAGCAACTTGACCACCTCGCCGCGGACGGCGCTGGCAAAGTTCTGCTCTGAATTGGCCTGCAGGCGCTCGCGGACCTGGGTGCGGATCTTTTCGAGCGTGGAACCGGGGCTGAGCTTATCGGCGAACGCATCGTCCAAGGCCGGTAGCACACGCTCCTTCACCTCGTGCAGGGTCGCCTTGTAAACTACCTTGTAGCCGCGGAGTTTTTCCTCGCCGAACTCGGTCGGAAAGGTGACGGAGACATCACGCGTCTCGCCCGCCTTCATCCCGACGAGACCGGCAGCGAATCCTGGAATCGGACGATCCTCCTCGAGCTTCAGCCAGAAGTTCTTACGCCCCGCGTAAGTAGGCTGCAGGTCGGGATAGGTCTCTGCGAGACCCTTCCCTTCGATGGATCCCTCGTAGTCGAGAATGGCAAAATCGCCCATGGCAACGGCTTTTCCTTCCACGGTCGTGAAGTCGGCGAGATCACCGCGCAGACCCTCGAGGAACTGCTCCACATCGGCATCGGACACCTCTTTCTTTTCCACAGAAATCTCGAGTCCCTTATACTCGGGCAGATTGAGGGGCGGACGGGTCACGATGGTCGCGGTAAAACGCAAGGAGCGATCTCCCTCCAGTTTCACGTCGCGCACATTCGGGCTCTGGATCGGAACAAGCTTCTGCTCGGTGAAGGCCTCGCGGACGGCGCCGTCGATCAGTTTACGGGTGACTTCCTGCTCCATCTCCTGTCCGTACTTGCGCTCAATGGCGCTCAGGGGAGCCTTTCCCTTGCGGAAACCGGGAATTGCCACCAGACGGCGGTATTCGTTGCCGACCTCGGCCCACTCCGACTGGAAACGCTCAGGAGGAAGCTCGATGTGCAGGTCGACGATGCAGGTCTCTTTCTGTTCGGTAGTGACTTTCATGATGAACAGAAAAGCAAAGCAGGGAGAGCCTCCCGGGACAACCTCCAAAGGAGGATTTTTAGACCACCCAATCGCGGATTCTTCCTTTCATCATTCATCATTCATCCCTCATTCTTCTCTACCCATGCGCACGCTTCGCCTCTTTCTCTACGGCATTCCTGCGGCGCTTCTCATCCTCTTGGCAGCGGCTTTTTTGAACGCCACCTTTCTCTCGGTGGCCAAGAAGAACGAGATGTCCATTGGCACTCTGGGAGAACCGTCGACGCTCAATCCGATCCAGCAGGCCGACTCGGCTTCCTCACAGGTCGGGGGCCTGATTTTCAATGGGCTGATCAAATACAACCAGAACCTCGAAATCGTGGGTGACCTGGCCACCAAGTGGGAACTCTCCCAGGAAACAACCTTTGAGTTTGCGACGGTGGAAGAGGCGGAACGATTAAAAAATCGCTGGCAGTCGATACTACTCTTCGGTCGTTACGCAGGTCTGGTTCCCGCAGGGCTTCAAAAGTATCTGGAATCCTGCAACCCAGTCACATCAATCGAAACTCAAGGGAACAAGGTTATCGTTCTTCTTAATCAAGCAGGTCAGACGTTCTCCAATATTCTTTTATCGGACCTCAAAACCAATCACTTCTCACCTCTCTCATTTCCCCCTCTGGAACCCGGAGGCAAGGAACGCCCCTTCAAAACCGAACCAATCATCCGATTCAACCTGCGCGATGGGGTGCGCTGGCATGACGGCGCATCCTTTACCTCAGCGGACGTCGCTTTCACCTACCGGGCGATCATGAACGAGAAAGTCGCCTCACCGCGTCGCTCTGACTTCAAACTCGTCGACTCAGTCGAGACACCCGATGCCCGCACCGTCGTTGTCCGCTACAAGAAACCCTTCTCCCCCGCCCTCCTGAGCTGGATGACAGCCATTCTGCCCGAGCACATTCTGGGAAAACTCGATCCCTCAAAATGGCCCGAAGCCTACAATCGCGCCCCCGTCGGCACCGGCCCCTTCAAATTCGGCGAGTGGAAGACCAACGAATTCATCCGCCTGAAAAGGAATCCCGACTATTTCCTTGGTTCTCCGTGGCTTGATTCGGTTGTCTTTCGAGTCCTGCCTGATCCCCTCACTCTGCAACTCGCCTTCCAGACTCGTCAGGTCGATTTCTGGAACGTTGATCCCTGGGCCGTGAAGGGTCTGCAGGGCGATCCCCGCTTTGACCTCTTCTCTGCTCCCGGCAACGCCTACAACTACATCGGCTGGAATCTTCGCAGACCAATGTTCCAAGACCTGAAGGTCCGCCAAGCACTTGCCCAGGCGGTGAATGTCCCGCAGATGATCAAATACATCCTCTACGGCCATGGTGTGCAGTCAACCGGCATCTTTACCCCGCAGATGTGGTTCTTCGATTCCTCGGTGAAGCCCCTCGCTTATGATCCCGAAGCCGCCAAGAAACTCCTCGACGAGGCGGGATGGAAACCGGGACCGGACGGGATCCGGGTAAAGAACGGCCAGCGCTTCTCCTTCACCCTACTGGCCAACAACGGCAACGAGGTCCGCCGTGATATCGCCACACTTGTGCAGGATGACCTCAAGAAGGTTGGCATCGAGGTTAAGGTAGAGATCTACGAGTGGGCGGTGCTCCTCAAGCGCTTCGTGAACAAGGGGGAATTCGACGCCATCGTCCTGGGCTGGGGACTCGGTTACGATTTCGACCAGTACTCGATCTGGCACTCCAGCCAGACCCATCCCGAGGAACTGAACTTCGTCGGTTTCTCCGATCCGAAGGTCGACCACCTCCTCACCGATCTTCGCCAGGAGTATGCACGTCCTGAGATCATCAGAATCGCAGGGGAACTCCAACAGACGATCTACGGACAGCAACCTTACCTTTTCCTTTTTGTTCCGGAAGGAACAGAAGTGATGTGGAAGGGAGCCTACCGTCTGCGCCACCCCGGACCTGACGGGACGTGGATCGACGAACCGGTCCACATGACCAAGGCCGGCTGGAGCTACGACATGGAGTGGTTCTATCGTCCCGAGTACACGCCAAAACCCACGGCCAATACCATCACAAGATGACGTCCTTCCTGATCCGCCGCCTGGGCCTTAGCGTGGTGCTGCTTTTCATTATCAGCATCATCAGTTTCTTCATCGTGACACTCACGCCAGGAAGTCCCTATCCGTGGGGAGAGCTGAATCCAAAGATCTCCGCCGAGGTGAAGGCCAACTTCCGTAAGAAATTCCATCTCGACCGCCCCCTGCATGAGCAGTACGCGCTCATCATGCGGGACCTTTTTACAGGCGACCTCCGCAGCATCAAGGACGACCGTCCCGTGATGTCACGAATCATGGAGCGACTCCCGGCGACGCTTGCCCTGAATTTCACCGCAATCCTTATCTCCCTCTCCTTCGGAACCCTCCTCGGGGTCTACGCGGCCCGAAATGCCGGACGATGGCAGGACATGGCAGGCTCGTTCGTGGCTTTTCTCTTCATAGCCCTCCCCTCCTTCTGGATCTCTTACCTGCTCGCGATCGTGCTGGTGAAGGGGTTTCATGTCCCGATTCTCGGAACACACAGCTACGGGATCGAATTCCCCAACGGATTTGCAACCGGACTCGACACCCTCTGGCATCTACTGCTTCCCGCCACGGTGCTGGCGATCGGTGGCATCGCCGCCCAGTCCCGTTATCTCCGCGCCACCATGATCGGGACCCTTCGTGAGGATTACATCCGCACTGCCCGCTCCAAGGGTCTCGCCGAGGAGACCGTCCTCTACAAACACGCCCTGCGGAATTCGATACGTCCTCTGGTCACCGGGATCGGAATGCTTCTGCCGGCCCTCATCAGCGGTGCGGTCATTGTGGAGAACATCTTTGCCTACCCGGGCATGGGCCGCCTCGGCTACGAGGCGGTGCTGGAGCGTGATTACCCGACCTTGGTCGCCCTGAACTTTGTCGTCGCCGCACTTGTCCTGATTGGCAACCTCCTCTCCGACCTTCTCTATGCCGCGGTCGATCCGCGCGTCCGCCTCGAGTGACATGAGCACCTCGTCCTCCAACACTCCCGAGACACCCACCGGACGGATCCTGCGCCGCTTCCAGGCGGACACGATGGCCCGCATCTCTGTGCTTATTATTCTCTTATTTGCACTGATGGCAGGTGGAACGGCTCTTCTTTCGTCCATGGGGGTGAACTGGCCCTATGCCCCCAACCTTACCAGCCTCGAGCAGAAACTCCTGCCCCCTTCGGCTTCGCATTGGCTCGGCACCGATAACCTAGGGCGAGATGTCCTCTCGCGGATGCTCCATGGCGCCTCCATCTCCCTGACGGTCGGACTGATCGCCGTGGCTGTGTCGCTCGGGATCGGCGTCGTGGTCGGTGCTATTGCAGGCTACTTTGGCGGCAAAGTGGATCAGATCCTGATGCGTTCCGTTGATGCCCTCCTCTGCTTCCCTACATTCTTTCTAATTCTCACAGCAGTAGCCCTACTCGGCCCGAGCCTGATCAACATCGTTATCGTGATCGGCTTGGTCAGCTGGACAGGAACAGCTCGACTTGTCCGGGGGGAGTTCCTCACCCTACGTGAGACGGAATACGTGAAAAGTGCCCGCGTTCTCGGTCAGCGCGCCTGGACGATCATCACCCGACACATCTTACCTAATGCCGCAGCACCGATTCTTGTGACGGCCGTCCTCGGCATTCCCGATGCGATCCTCTCGGAGGCCGGTTTGAGTTTCCTCGGCTTCGGCGTCCAACCGCCTCAAGCCACGTGGGGAAACATCATCGCCGACGGAAAGACCTACCTGCTGGACGCCTGGTGGCTGATCCTCTTCCCCGGCCTCGCCATCCTCGTGGCCTCCCTGTCATTTTACCTCGCAGGCGATGCCTTGAGAGAAGCCGCCGAATCACGCAACTGACCATGCTGAGTATCAAAAACCTCCAAA
>RFPR01000050.1 GCA_009928265.1 Pseudomonadota bacterium
TCGTGTTCGAAGAGTTCGCACGCAAGGTGGCGCCGACGATCCACCTGTTCGGCAATGTGGACATCACGCTCGATCCGGCCATCACGGCGGTGCTCAAATCCTTCGGCCGTGTCGGCGTGCCTCTAGCCGTCTACTACCCGCCAGGGAAGGGAAGCGAGCCGGTAATCCTGCCTGAACTGTTAACCGAGAAGATCGTGCTCGATGCGATCGGGAAATGATCTTCCGCATTCAGTGCTTTTCTTGATTTCCTGAATTTCACAATCCTGTTTCAGTCTCCGCTTCCGATGAACTTCAATCGCTTCCGCCTCGACGCTCTCAATCAGGATGTTCCACTCACCAAGGACATTTACGCCAAGGATCTCAAGAAGTTCCAACTAGGGCTTCTTAACCTCCAACTCCGTCTCAAGGAGAGCAAGCGTTCTGTCATCATCGTGATCGAGGGCCCGGATGCCGCAGGAAAGGGCGGAGCGATCAAGCGGACGCTTGAGTTCCTTGATCCTCGTCTCGTGCGCGTCTACTCCACTCAGAAGCCTACCACGGAGGAGTATCGCCATCACTATCTCTGGCGATTCTGGAACCGACTTCCCTCTTATGGTGAAATCGCCGTCTTTGACCGATCATGGTATGGCCGGGTGCTGGTGGAGCGGGTCGAGGGATTTGCAACCGATGCAGAATGGAAGCGTGCCTATGCCGAGATCAACGAAATGGAGAGAACGCTCGTCGATGACGGTGCCATCCTCATCAAACTCTACCTCCATGTTTCCAAGGCCGAGCAGTTGAAGCGCTTCAAGGACCGCCAGGCCAACCCCTACAAGCATTGGAAGATCAACGACGAGGATTGGCGTAACCGCCGCAAATGGAACCAGCACAACAAGGCTGCCGAGGAGATGTTTGTGAAGACCTCCACCAAGCTGGCGCCGTGGACTGTCATCGCGGGTGATTACAAGTGGCACGCCCGAGTGGAATTCGCCAAGACGATCTTCGAACGTATCGCCAAGGAGTTTCCGGAATCCAAGGTGAGTCGCTCCGTCATAAAATAGTCATCGCTCGATCAGGCGAATTTAAAAGGCCCCGGATCTCACCGGGGCCTTTTTTCCTGGGATGAACCCTTGAAACTTTGAGTTCTTAGAGTCCGTCGTCAGTGACCGCGCCGTGCGAGGCATCGGTGACATGGGAGGCGTATTTGGCCAACACGCCGCGGCGGTAGCGCGGTGCGGGCTGCTTCCAGGCCTTCTTTCGTTTGGCTAGTTCTGCTGCCGTCACGCCGATGGTGAGTGCGCGCTTCTCGGCATCAATGGTGATCGTATCTCCATCCTTCACGAGAGCGATCGGTCCACCGGAGAATGCCTCCGGGGTGATGTGTCCTACCACGAAGCCGTGAGTGCCGCCGGAGAAACGTCCATCGGTGATAAGCGCCACATCCTTGCCGAGACCAAGTCCCATGACTGCGCTGGTGGGAGAGAGCATTTCGCGCATACCGGGTCCCCCCTTCGGTCCTTCGTAGCGGATAACGATCACGTCTCCCTTTTTGATTTTCTTGTCGAGGATGGCCTTAAGCGTCTTTTCCTCTGCGTCAAAGACGCGAGCGCGACCCTGAAAGCGCAGGCCTTCCTTACCGGAGATCTTGGCTACACCGCCCTCAGGTGCCAGGTTGCCCTTGAGGACAACGAGATGGCTTTCCTTTTTGATGGGATCGGAGAGGGGGCGGATGATTTGCTGTCCTTTGGGGTAGGGTTTGAAGGCGGCTAGGTTCTGGCGGAGCGTCTTGCCCGTCACCGTCATGACATCACCATGCAGGAGACCGGCTGCGAGTAGTTCCTTCATCAAGGGAACGATTCCGCCGATCTCGATGAGCTGGGACATGAGGTATTTGCCACTGGGCTTGAGGTCGGCAAGGACGGGGACGCGCTTTCCGATCTTGGTGAAGTCGTCGATGGAGAGCTTCACTCCGGCTGCGTGGGCGATGGCCAGCAGGTGAAGGACCGCATTGGTTGATCCACCAAGGGCGATCACGGTCGTGATGGCGTTCTCGAAGGCCTCCCGTGTCATGATGTCGCGGGGACGGATACCACGCTTCAGAAGGTTCAGCACGGCGGCTCCCGCCTCGCGGCAATCAGTCACCTTGTGCGAGGAGACGGCTGCCTGGGCGGAGCTATTGGGCAGACTCATGCCCATGGCCTCAATGGCGCTGGCCATGGTGTTGGCCGTGTACATGCCGCCGCAGGAGCCGGGGCCGGGAATGGCACATGACTCGACGGCCTGGCGTTCCTTCGCCGAGATCTTGCCGGCGGCTTCCTGACCGACCGCTTCAAAGACAGAGACAACATCAACGAGCTTGCCGTTGAGGCATCCGGGTAGAATTGTGCCGCCGTAGACGAAGACCGAAGGACGATTCAGGCGGGCGATGGCAATCATGCAGCCCGGCATATTCTTGTCGCAGCCGCCGATGGCCAACAGTCCGTCAAAACCTTGGCATCCCGCCACTGTCTCGACGGAATCGGCGATCACCTCGCGGGAGACAAGGGAGTATTTCATTCCCTCGGTGCCCATGGAGATACCGTCGGAGATGGTGATCGTATTGAAAATGATCGGCTTACCCCCAGCCTTATCGACCCCGAGAGCTGCCTCACGGGCCAGTGCATCGATGTGCATGTTGCACGGAGTGACCATGCTCCAGGTGGAGGCGACGCCGACGATCGATTTTGAAAAGTCTTTCTCGGTGAAACCCACGGGATAGAGCATCGCACGGCTGGCGGCGCGGCTAGGCCCGTCGAGCAGAAGTGAGGAATGCTCGCGGGAGATGGATTTGCTGGATGCCTTGGATTTGGAGGAGGCTTTCTTGCGGCTCATGGCGTGAAACTTATCAGCGGATTTTCCGACGCGGAAGCAGGAATGGAAGTTAGGAGCTAGGAGATAGATGGTCCCGTAGTTCCCTGATCAATTGTTTCTGCTCGGCCGTGAGTTCCGGAGCGCTCTGTGCTTCTTCCAATATCCGAAGGGCCTCCCCGCGTTGTCCGTCTCGTGCCAAGGCTTGTCCCAGGTAAAGGAGGCTGGCTCCCGCAGCCTGGTTCTCTTTTTTTGCAGTGGCAACAAGGCGACGCAGAGCCGAAATCTCCTCGGCGTGATCTCCCGCTGCATTGGCGGCTCGTGCAAGCAGGAAGAGGGATTCGGCATCGGGGGATGCACGAACGAATGCCCTTGCTTTTTCCAAGGCCTCATCTCGATGTCCTGTTTCCGAGAGAGCACGGACAAGAATCATGGTTGATGTCCGATTTCGTCTATCGGAGCGGAGAGACTGCCCGGCAAGATCGACAGCCTTGTTCCAATGTCCGCTGGAGGCTTCCAAGGAGGCGAGCGCGGCTAGACGATCCGCTTCATGCCTCTTTGAACAGGATGCCAGGCCAAGCAGGCTTGCGGTCTCATCATCGTGTCCGATGGCGAGCAGATTCACTGCGGTGGAAATAAGCCAGAGTGATCTAGTGTCCGGATCCGGCATCAAGCGCTCGGCCTCGGCGGCATCTGGAGCGTGCCAGGGCGTACTTCCGGTAACCCGGAAGAGGTATCCCTCGGGAGACACTTGGGAGAGGACCCAGACAGGGGATTCAATCAACTGATCCCGCAGAGGGGCGCAGAGAGCTCCGGGAGGCAGAAAGACGCAGTCAAAGCGGTATTCCCTGTTCAACGTATGGAACGTGGAGGGGTTTGTGAGCGCCTTCGTACTTTCTTCTGAAGAGGGGATTTTTACGGAGGTTCCCTTAGGGAGCAGACCGAGGAATCCCGGAGGCAGAAAGACAGCTTTAGATCCCAGAACTATTTCCCCTAGGGCTGTCCTGAGAGATGCTGTCGCGCGCTCCTGTTCCTGGGAGGGAGGATTCTTGGCAGGTTGGCATGCGCTTAGCGCTAGTACGCAAATGACCAGTATGGATAGCCCCCGCTGTCGCGATGGATGGATGGAGTTCACGGGGACAACATCCTAGGAGGATTCCGCTCCCGGAAAAGAGCCAAACGCTTGCTCTGGCAGGCACTCCTCGATCATCGTCAAGCTCGTGAAACAACTCCTCCTAGCATCCCTCCTTATGAACCTCTTCTCTCTCTTTGCCCACGCCGAACCCCTGACGGTGGGTTCGCCTGCTCCACTCGTCAGTGCCCCTGATCAAGATGGGAAGTCAGTCGTCTTCGGCGATGTCTATGCCAAGGGCATTACCCTTGTCTATTTCTACCCGAAGGCTGCCACGCCGGGATGTACCAAGGAGGCCTGCTCCTTGCGTGATTCCTACGCGGGACTTGCAGGTAAGGGTATTGAGATCCTAGGGGTCAGTCGCGACAAGCCCGAAGCGCAGAAAGCCTTCCGAGATGACCAGCATCTACCCTTTGCGTTAATCGCCGACACGGATGGAAAGGTCGCCGAGGCCTTCCATGTTCCAATGATTCCGGTCGTGGGCATTCCCATGCGCCAATCCTTTCTCATCAAGGATGGAAAAATCGCGTGGATCTCGCTCAATGCTCAGACATCGGGTGCTGCTGCGGAGGTTTCCAAGGCTCTGGAAACGCTCAAATAGATTCCCGTTTTGTCGAACGAATCGGAGCATAGGCTCGAGGCGAGCACTTTTTTCCGGCGTTCCTGGTCGCTCTACGACGCAATCGTCGAAAGCAATCACATGCATCACCGGGAAATCTATGAAACGGTTGCGGGTGTGATCAGGGAACGCGCCGCCAAGGGGGACTTCCAGATGACCGATCTTGGTTGCGGGAATGCGCGCTGTATCGAGCCGATTCTTCGCAATCATGGTCCGCGCTCCTACCAAGGGGTGGATTTATCCGAGACTGCCCTTGCAGACGCGTCGGAGCTCATGAAAGGCCTGCAAGGAGTGACATGGAAGTGTGCCGATCTGCTGGAGTATGCCGAGACGGAGCACTCTCCATTCGAGGTGATCTTCTCGGGTTTTGCCGTACACCACCTCACCGGTGAGGAAAAGCACCGGCTCTTCAGGGCACTCTCCGTGAAGCTTTCCGAGGGAGGTTTCTTCCTCATGGTCGATGTCGTGAGGGAGGAGGGTATGAGTCGAGAGGATCATGTTGTCTCCTACACAAGGATGATGAGAAAGGATTGGCATGGTATCCCTGCGGAGGCGCTGGAGGAGGGGTGCAGTCATGTGTTGGCCTATGATTTTCCTGCAACGGCTTTGGAACTTCGGAGTGCTTCCCTGGATGCGGGATTCCTCCGCATGGAGGAGCTCTTGAAGAAAGGTCCACACAGGGTTTTCCTCTTTGCAAAGTAAACTTTTTGAATCGGGGAAACGGTTTTGGTTCAAAAAGCCCTCGACAGGAACTTCCTGGGATTGCATTTTCTCCCACTCACTCCTCGAGAGTGAATGATCCTTCGGGTTGGTAGCTCAATGGTAGAGCAGTACCCTTTTAAGGTATTGGTTCTGGGTTCGAGTCCCAGCCAACCCACTTTTTGCAGGTTCTGCCTGCGCCGGTGATTTTGACACTTGAAATCCGGCTATCCTTGGTCAAGGTTATGCCTCTCATGAAGTACCTCCCTTTATCCATCCTCGCAGCTTCGACTCTGGCCCTTGTTGCCTGCAACGAGAAGCCGGTTGCTGAGCAGCCGACCTTCCAGTGTATTTCCACTAAGATCACCATCGCTGACAAGCAGGTTGATTCCGTGGTTCAGTGGAACACCAAGACGGGTGAGGCTCGCCTCCTCAATGCAGCTTCTTTTGCTGACAAGTCCACCGGACAGCAGGGTAACCTGATCGGTTGGGTGCCGCTCGTCGATCTCCAGCAGGCGGTTCAGAATCTCGCCCAGCAGATCCAAGCCCAGCAGAACGCCGCCAAGGGTTCCGCATCCCCGGCTTCCACCCCGATCCAGCCCAAGAAATAACCCGGATCAGAATTTACAAGTAAAACGGCCGGAGTAATCCGGCCGTTTTTTTGTGCCCTAGTGAGGTCACGGCCAGGGAATGGTCGTGCATCCGGGCCACATCTCCTGTATCCCGTCTCCCATGAAAATCGTCGTCGCTTATTCCGGAGGACTCGACACCTCCGTCATCCTCAACTGGATCAAGGAAACCTATTCGGCCGAGATCATCGCCTTCTGTGCCGATATCGGTCAGGAGGAGGAACTCAAGGGTCTCAAGCCGAAGGCCCTGCGCACCGGGGCCTCCAAGTGCTTTGTCGACGATCTGCAGGAGGAATTCGCCCGTGATTTTATTTTCCCGATGATGAGGGCCGGTTCCCTCTATGAGGGAGAGTATTTTCTCGGGACAAGCATTGCTCGCCCGCTCATAGCCAAGCGGATGGTCGATATCGCCTTGGCCGAGAAGGCCGACGCGATTGCCCACGGTGCCACAGGGAAGGGGAACGACCAGGTGCGCTTCGAGTTGGCCGCCGCCGCATTGGCTCCGGATCTGCAGGTGATCGCCCCATGGCGTGAGGAGCGCTTCCGCAACGAATTCCCCGGCCGTGCCGAGATGATCGAGTATTGCCGACGTCACAAGGTCGACGTTGAGGCCAGTGCCAAGAAGCCCTACTCCATGGACCGGAACCTGCTGCACATCAGTTATGAGAGCGGAATCCTGGAGGACCCCTGGTTCGATGCCTTTGCGCCTGCAAACAAGGGAATGTTCAAACTTTCGGCAAGCCCCGAGGATGCTCCCGACAAGGCTGAGATCGTGACCTTGGATTTCGAGCAGGGTGACTGCGTCGCGGTCAATGGGAAGCGCCTCGACCCTCTCGGGGTCATGAGAGTTCTCAACAAGCTTGGCGGCCGCCATGGCGTCGGTCGTGTCGACATGGTCGAGAATCGCTTTGTCGGGATGAAGAGCCGCGGGGTCTACGAGACTCCGGGTGGCTCCATCCTGCACTTTGCGCATCGTCAGATGGAGTCCCTCACCATGGACCGTGAGGTGATGCATCTGCGCGACGGCCTGATTCCTAAATACAGCACACTGGTTTACAATGGCTTCTGGTTTGCTCCAGAGCGCCTCGCTCTCCAGGCGCTCGTCGATGAGTCGCAGAAGAACGTCACCGGAACGGTACGCGTCCGCCTCTACAAAGGGAATATCCTGGCTGCCGGCCGTAAGAGTCCTGTCAGTCTTTACCGTCCGGAGATCGCAACGATGGAGGCCGATCCCACGCAGGCCTATAACCAAGGCGACGCAACCGGATTTATCCGTCTCAATGCCCTGCGCCTCAAGGTAGCTGCCAAGGTGGCCGCCGGAGCAAAAAAGAAGACGGCAAAGAAAGCTCCAGCAAAGAAACGGAAGTAGGATTTCATCGCTCCCCAAAAAGAGGGAAATTTGATCCTACAGCCTTCAGACTGACAGTCACTCCGCTAACGAATAAAGCCCCAGCGGTCCGAAAAGGGCCAGTAGACGAAGAAGCCACGTCCGATGACGTTCCGTTCCGGTACGATGCCCCAGTAACGGCTGTCGCTGGAGTTGTAGCTGTTGTCTCCCAGCGCAAAGTAGGCATGGGGAGGAACGGTGAAAGTTTCCTCGGGGGTGGTGAGATATTGCGCGGCAGCCGGATTGGAATATCCGCGGTAACCGTTCTTGCAGCTCATGACACAGCGGAACGGGGCATTGGGAGCTACTTTGCTGTCCAGAAAGAGTTCCGGGGCGGAGATACGCAGTGCCTGACCCGGCATTCCTGCGAGACGCTTGATGTAGAACTGGGATCCCAGAGCGGGATCGAGGTTCATCTCGATGCCTCGGATCCCTGTGGTCTTGAAGACAAAGACGTCGGCGCTGGCCGGATCTCGGAACTGATAGGTCATCCGGTCAACAAAGACCTGATCGCCTGCCTGCACGTAACCCCGGACAATGGTTTCCCCGGGGGAGTAGACTCTGCCGGGTCGGACCCCGAAATCCCTCATCAGCACGTCGCGTGGTGAGAAGACGGAGTGGCGTCCCGAGGAGGTGACGATTTCGGTGAAAGTGAAGAAGTTGAGGCTGGTTCTTTCGTTGAGGCCGAGGACTTGTTCCTCCCGGGAGGCAACGAGGTCGAGATGAGTGCGTCCCAATTGAACAAAATCGATGGCGCGGGTAATAGGGTTGGGTGGCGGTGTGTCCGAGGGATGTCCTGTCATCCCGTAGAGAGTCGGCTGCATCGAGCCAGTAGGAATCTTGAAAGGTTTCAGGAAATAGGCCTGGAACCCCACGGCCAGGGCGACGGCGACGACAATCGCCTCAATATTTTCACTCCAGACCGGATGAGGTCTGGCCGGGATGATGCGGCCGAATCCGGACTCGAGCTCTGTAACGGCCCTTTCGACGCTACCCCTCTTTTTTAATGAAATGGCCGCGTCGAGCGCTCCAATCAGTCCTTGGAGTTTGAGTATCTCAGCCTGACTCAGGAGATCCCGGTAAAGATGAAGCGTCTTGGAGGCTCCCTCGGAGAGCAGGCGGGCGTCCTTGAGAAAACGAGGTGTGAAGAGTCCCATGAGTTGTATTTTTCCTGAAGGAGCAGGGAATCAGGACAGAGTGGCCTTGGCAATCCCTCGAGCAAGCTGTTGCCTCTGGATGCCGGAGGGGCTTGTCATGAGAGAAAGAGGGTACTAGGATGAAAAGCTACTCAAGTTACCCATTTCATGAAGTCCCAATACATCAATGCTGCGGCCAATGTCGTCAGCAACAAGCAACAGCTCATCAACATGGTCAGCAAGCGCGTTCGTGAGCTTTCCGCCGGAAGTCGCCCGATGGTCGAGGTCGACTATGAGATCGGCCAGATGGGACTCGCAGACATCGCCCTGGCTGAGATTGCCGCAGGCAAGCTCACTGCCCAGGCTGCTGTTGAACTTGATACGGCTCACGCCGCCTGAGTCTGCCCGCACGCAAGGCTCCCTACTCGGGGCCCTGACACTCCATGGGCGCGGACATCGTCACCAACAGGAAGGCCCTGAGGGATTTTCAGATTCTGGAAACCTTTGAAGCAGGGGTTTCACTGCTGGGAACCGAGGTAAAGTCCCTACGAGCCGGTCGTGCCGACCTTCTCGGCTGTTATGCCAAGGTCGAGAAGAAGGGGGTCGTGCTCTATGACGCCACGATCCAGGTCTACGAAAAGGCCAGTCACGAGACCCACGATCCCAAGAGGCCCCGATTGCTTCTCCTCAACAAGGTCGAGATCACCCGTCTGCTTGATCAGACCACGCGCAAGGGGCTCGCACTGCCGGTCCTTCGGATGTACTGGAAGAAGGGGCGAGTGAAGGTAGAACTCGGTCTTGGAAAGGGGAAAAATGCCGCCGACCAACGCCAGGATCTTAAAAAGAAGGTCGAGCAGCGGGAGACAGATCGTGAGGTGGCGCGCTTCAAGCGCAGCCGAGGATGATTTTTCCTGATTGCCCGACATCAACGACGGAATCACCCTGACATCCGATGAAAGAAGCGGCAACCAGCGATGAAATCCATCTCGGAAAGGTATTTCCCCCGATGGAGGAGTTTGAACGTGAGGCGTCCACCAATGCCGTGGTTCCTGTCTGGGTGGAATTGGTCGCTGACAGCGAAACGCCCCTTTCGCTGCTGACGAAGTTGCGTGACGACGGCCCGGCATTTCTCCTCGAATCAGCCGAACAGTCGGATCTTGTAGGCCGCTACTCCTTTGTTGGAACCGGGGCCCGCGCTGTGGTGACGGCCTGCGACGGCAAGGTCACGTTCCGGAAATCTGATGGTACCACCGAAACAAGGGAATTCGCTGATCCACTGGCCGAACTCGAGCGGATCATGGATTCTTTTCGATGCAGCCCCCATCCTGAATTGCCCGGCTTCACCGGAGGTGCGGTCGGTTACCTTGGTTACGAGGCGGTCTGCAGTTTTGAACCGAGCGTGCCCAAGGCCCGGGAGGACGATTTGAGCCTTCCGGAGATGATGTTCCTGATCGCCGATACGGTGGTTGCCTTCGATCACAAGAACCGCCGGATCAAGGTTGTGGCCTCTTCGTTTCCGGGAGAACTTGGGCCTGACGCCGCCCGAAGCGAAGCCGTTTCGAGGATTACCTCGCTGCTTTCCAAACTCCACGGACCCTCGTCGCTGGCACCGTTCGCGGCGGTCGCAGAGGCGCCACGGATTCCCGTTCAGAGCAATTTCACACGCGAGGATTTCGAGAAATCCGTCCTCGATGCCAAGGAATTCATCCGTGCCGGTGACATTTTCCAGATCGTCCTTTCCCAGCGCTTTTCTATTCCGTACGAGGGTGATCCGATCCATCTGTACCGGGCGCTACGTTTCATCAATCCCTCGCCCTACATGTTCTGTCTCCTCCTTCCGGGAGGGATCGCACTTGTGGGCAGCTCTCCCGAGGTTCATGTCAAGGTAACCGACGGGGCGGTCCAGATTCGCCCGATCGCCGGGACCCGGAAAAGGGGCGCGACCCACAAAGCCGACGAGGCGCTGCGACTGGAGTTGCTGGAAGATCCAAAGGAGCGCGCCGAACACCTCATGCTTGTCGATCTGGCGCGTAATGACGTCGGCAGGATTTCGGAGTTCGGCAGTGTGCATCTCACGGATTTCATGACCGTGGAGCGGTATAGTCATGTGATGCATATCGTTTCCAATGTCACTGGTAGACTCTCAGGGGATCATACTCCTCTCGATGTGCTACGGGCCACTTTCCCTGCCGGTACAGTCAGCGGGTCGCCCAAGATCCGTGCTATGCAGATCATCGCCTCGATGGAGCCGACAGAGCGTGGTTCCTATGCAGGCGCCGTTGGTTACCTTGGCTTCGACGGACGCCTCGATTCCTGCATCGCCCTGCGGACGGTGCTGCTTCGCGGGGGCAAGGCCTATGTCCAGGCAGGAGCCGGTATCGTAGCCGATTCGGATCCCGCCTCGGAGTTTCAGGAAACAGTCAACAAGGCGATGGGCGTGGTCCGTGCCGTCGAGCTTGCGACGGCCACGCATCCAGCAACATCTTGAGAAAGTCATGATCCTCGTCATCGATAATTACGACTCCTTCACCTACAATCTCGTCCAGTATTTCGGTGAGCTGGGTGCCGATCCCCTTGTCAGGAGAAACGATGAGATCACCATGGAAGAGATCGTGAAGCTTTCTCCGGAACGCATCTGCATTTCGCCTGGTCCGTGCAGTCCGAACGAAGCGGGAATCAGCAATGAGGTGATCCGCAAGTTGGCAGGGAAATACCCAATCCTTGGTGTCTGCCTCGGCCATCAGTGCATGGGGCATGTCTACGGTGGAGAGGTGGTCCGTGCAGGACGGTTGATGCATGGAAAGACTTCCCCGATCCTTCACAACGGAAAGGATCTTTTTCAAGAGCTCCCGAATCCGTTCGAGGCGACCCGCTACCACAGCTTGATTGTGAGGCGCGAGACCTTCCCTGATGAACTCGAGATCACGGCCGAAACCGCTGAAGGTGAGATCATGGGGCTGCGTCACAAGGAACTCCCCCTCTGGGGTGTTCAGTTTCACCCCGAATCGATCCTGACGACGCACGGCAAGCAACTGCTCGCGAACTTCCTAAAACTTCAGGCCTGAGATACTATCAGTTCGTTAAAAATCTCTGCGACTTCAGCGGCGCAGGATTCCACGGTAACACCGTGCGCCCCTTCTCTCTCAAGAGATGTCATCTTCACATCAGGAAGACCGCATGGGGTGATGTGTTGAAACGGTGTCAGATCGCCGCAGATGTTAATCGCAAACCCGTGCATCGAAATCCATTTCCGGACCCCGACGCCGAGTGAGGCAATTTTCTTTCCGCTGACCCAGACACCGGTCTTTCCTTCCACTCTTTCCCCGCACACTTTGTGCCGTTCGAGCAAGGTGATGAGAACCTCCTCCAGAAAGCGGAGGTAGGAGTGAAGATCACGATCGAAGAGCGCGAGATCAATTACCGGGTAGCCAACCAGCTGACCCGGGCCATGGTAGGTAGCCTGTCCTCCACGGTTCGTGCGGTGCACGGGGTGGGGGAGCATTGTTTCTTCCCGGAGGCTCGATTCGTCGTGGGTCCTTCCTATGGTGTAGACGGGTTCGTGTTCGAGAAGGAGAAGATGATTGGCCGACTCGCCGCCGATTTTACCCTCAACAAGCGATTCCTGCAGGCTTAGTCCCTCCGCGTAGGGTATGCGTCCGAGCCAACGAGGAGTGATCAGCGAGCTCATTTGGCCATGGTCGCCGTGACTCGTAGGATCGGGGAGGCAATGGTTCGGAGGTGTGTGAGGCCGATTGCAATAGCATCGGCCGCATCAGCCGGGGGTGTTTCCGTGAGTCCAAGCAGAGCCCTGATCATGAAGGCAACCTGTTCCTTGGCAGCCGCGCCCTTGCCGACTACGGCCTGTTTCACTCGTTTCGGAGGATATTCGTGGACAGTCAGGCCTCGTTGGGCCGCAGCCAAAACAGCCACACCGCGTGCCGCTCCAAGAATAATCGCCGTGGGATAGCTTTGGACGTAGATCACCTTCTCGATGGCGAGGGCAGAGGGGGAATGTCTCTCGATGGCTGAGGAAATCGCCTCATGGATCGCGACCAGGCAGGCCTCTTGGGAAAGGGATGCAGCGTTTTTCACTACGGAATATTCAAGGCATCGGATGGAAGTTCCCTTTTCCTCCAGGATTGCAAAGCCCGTTCCCCGTAGTGAGGGGTCGACGGCTAGAATACGCATCGCTTTATGATACCCAATCCTTCGTACGGGGCAAAGCCCGTAGAGTCGGCAGAATGATCAACGCCCTCCCTGGGGCATAAAACCACCCAAGGCGCCGGCGCCCTCCCAACTTGCCGGTTTGTTCCAAGGGATCGCGCTGACTGCGGCTCCTTGTCCCTGAGATCCGGGGAGGGTATTGCCTGATGAATTCGTGCTTTCGCAGCCGCTGAGCAGCGAGATGATCGCTACGAGGAGTAGTAATCCTTGGAAGTGTTTGATCACGGCAACTTGGGTTCGTTGTCCTCCGAGGGGCCAGAATAAATCACCGAGTCTCCGGGTTGAACAGCCAAGGATCCACGTACGCTGTTGGGGACGATGTCCGCGATGGATGTGGAGGGTTCTACGGAGGTGATCCGAACTTTTCCAACCAATTGGGCTCCGCGCTTGATCAGCATTTCTGCCCCATTGACCACACCATTTCGGTCTCCCAAGCTGAGGACAACGAAATTCCAGGAGGTGTTCACGGCAAGAATCCTGCCCTCGAGACCGGGTCGAAGGGATTTGGATTTACGCTGAGCCTCCCTTTCCTTGAGTGCGGCGAGGTGTGACTCCTGATCCTTAAGCTTGGCTTGAAGACTGGTAGTGAGAAGGTCTTTTTCCTCTAGAAGTTTTTTCAGGTCGTCGGAAGGAGAATTGGTGGGCTGAACATCTTGAGAGGCTTTGGTTTCCAATTCTGAAATGCGCGTATCCTTGGCCGTCATGTCGGTTTTCTGTTGGGCAATCAGGGAATCCCTGTCCGCGAGTTGCTTCTGCAGATCGGTCAATGCACCTGTGCTTTTCGCGGCCTGGGACTTGAGTTCCATCAACTCGCCAGCGGTTTTCTCCACATCGGAACTTGCAACGGCAAGTTTCTCATTGGCGGCCTTAAGGTCAGTCGAGAACTTCTCCGCTTTCTTCGAGTTGGCAGCCGATTCGGACTGGAACTTTGCAACCTCGGCCTTGGTTTCCACAAGTTTGCCACGATTCAGGAAACCTAGAGCTGCAGCAGCGAGTGAAAAAATAACTGCTGCGAGGACGAGAATCTTGTGCACTGAGGAAAATCGTTGGGGGTGAGCGGGAGGGCAAAGAGTGTCAGATCTTCTTCACCTCCTCAAGAGACAAAATCTCGAGTTGGGGGATTGTTTTTCTCCAATCTGGGGGTACTCTGAAACTTGTCAGGGGCTATGGATGAAGGACCGGCAAACCCCGCCAGGGCAGGAATGCAGCAACGGTAGCCAGCTCTCTCTTGCCGTAGTTCCCTGACACCCTTTTTTAGGCCCTTTGGAGCCATAAGGCTCCCATTCTTGTTTCCGATCGAGGCGAAAAGCGTTAGAGAAAAGGGATGCGTCACGGTCGTTTTGAAGAATCCATGTCCACTCTCCTTC
>RFPR01000006.1 GCA_009928265.1 Pseudomonadota bacterium
TCAGTCACGACGTCCACTTCATCCGGGCCCTCGCCTCGACCGTGATTCACATCAGCGCAGGGACCCTCACCCGCTATGCCGGGGATTACCAATACTACCTCGATAAATCAGGTTCTTCCTCGGAGCGGGATGCCTTGATTGCCCCCGGTGATTACAGACCTGAGGAGCAAGTCGCGGAGGCGGCACCCAGGGAAAAGATGGGCCTTAAGGAGATCAAGGAACTCCGTCGCGCCGAGGCGGAGGCCCGCAAGGCCGCAAACAAGGCTGCCCGCGATGCAAAGAGCCGTCTCACCGCCGTGGAAACCGAGGTCCACACACTGGAGGAGCGTCAAAAAGCACTCGTGACCGAACTCGAGGATCCCGCAACCTTCAGCAACGGAAAGGCATTTTCCCTGAACAGGGAACTTGCCGACCTGCAGGAGCGTTTGGGTAATCTTCTGCAGGAATGGGATCGCCTCTCCGAAAGCATCCCGAATGACACGCCGGAATCATGATCGACTATCTCTCAGCACGCATCCGAAGTTTCGGATATGCCATCAAGGGCATCATGACCCTTATTGGGACACAGCCTCATGCCCGCCTGCATCTGCTTGCCACCGTGGTCGTAACCGGAGCCGGAGTATACCTTCACCTACGACGTTGGGAATGGGTGGCCATCCTCCTCTGCATCGGAATGGTCTGGATGGCTGAGGCTCTCAACACCGCGATCGAGTTTCTTGCCGATGAGGTTACCCTTGAAAGACGCGATCGCATCGGTAAAGCCAAGGATGTGGCTGCCGGCGGAGTGCTGATTGTGGCGATCATCTCCGTCGCCGTGGCTGCTTTAGTCTTCCTGAACCATTTTGGATTCCATCTACGCTGAAGAGAATTGCCCTTCAGTCTGATAGTATCCTCCTCAGATTCCCTTCCGCCTGAAGTAAGCAACCTTCACGGGATCCAGTCCCGAAAAGGTTCCGACCAAATCCTTCTCGTGCATTAGGATCCAAGGCTGGGCGTAGTTAATACCGTTCTTGGTGAAGACCACGTCACCGGCAATGTAAACGGATGAATGGATCACCTTGTTGTGATCATCCAGCAGGAGAACCAGATCACCCGCCAATCCCGGCTTGGCCACCTGGTAGTAATTCTCGGAGATAAATCTGGCCGCATACTCATTGTCGCTCATTCGCGGATCGGGAGTAGACCTGAAGAAATTAAGTGCGGTCCAATGGCAATCGGGCAGGCGATCTTGCCCTGAGGAAGGAGGAAGCGGCGACGTGAACAGTTTTTCCCGGGCGAGTTTAGGAAGCAGATACAGGATGCTGACGGAACCCCTCCCGCGAAGCTCATGCTGGGACTCGAACAAAGGTCTGAGATCTTTCAGGAGAACACCCGGCATGGCGAGCGCCCAATAGTTCAGTGGCTTATCGATGTCGGAATCGGGTCTTACTAAGAGACTCATGAAGACGGCGCGCTGGCTGGTGAGATTGCGAAGAAAATCGCGTCGCTCTTCCTGAGAGGAAAGCTGGGAAAGCACGATCTCAGGATCGCTGAAATAAGTGTATCCGTTGCGTCGGTAGCAAAGTTTCCTCATGAATGGAAGAACCCGGCCTGAGAGGGCCGAATCATTCCCAAAAAAGGATCCCGGATCATTCCCCGGAACATAATAAGGAATCGACTGGAAGCGGTTACCGGGAATCGAAGCAAGAGACCTGTAGAGAGAGGCCCTCACCTCGGGCTTGATTCCCAGGAGTTGGGCAGCATCGGGCCTGATCACCAAACCGTTCAACGACTGGACACGGCAATCCTTCAATAGATGATCCGCATCATTCTCGCTTAATCCTGCCGAAACCATCATGGCTCGCACCGCCAGATCCGACATGGTGCCGAAATTCCAGAAAGGCCCCTCAGCGGTTACACTCTCAAAACCGGAGTATTCCGCAGGCTGTTCCAGGCGGATGTCCCAGGTCTGAAGATCCCCCCAGGGCCCGGAAGAAATTTCAGGCGGTGTTCCGTTATTTTTTTGATTCCACCATGAATCGACAAAATGAACGGCCAAGCCGGTTAGAAGCGATAGGATAAGGGCAGGAAGAATGACTCTCTTTTGGAGGGTGAAGGGAAAAGGCATGTCGTGCGGCGCTAGAACAAAAAAACGATAATGATCAGGACTGTCGATGGGGGCGCCGCAGAGCCTGAAAGGAATTCCTTTTTACCATTAGCCCCGCAATTTTTCAGCA
The DNA here is from genome assembly GCA_009928265.1 of Pseudomonadota bacterium. Classification (GTDB taxonomy): domain Bacteria; phylum Verrucomicrobiota; class Verrucomicrobiia; order Chthoniobacterales; family UBA6821; genus UBA6821. The sequence goes on from RFPR01000006.1 coordinate 2,217, forward strand.
GGTTTCTCAAAAGTTCTCCAAAGAAACTGCGCTATCAACTGTTTCGGATTGACCCGAATCCGTGCCTTCAGCATGGTAAAAAATGAAACTGGTGAGGTGGCTGAGTGGTCGAAAGCAGCGCTTTGCTAAAGCGCCGTACTCCAAAAGGGTACCGAGGGTTCGAATCCCTCCCTCACCGCCAGTTTCTCTTCAACTCAGCCCGCTTCATTTAAGAAAAAAAACCCGATCCTGGAGTATGTCTTCCCGGAGGGATGAGAACACGGTTCGACTGGCATGCCGCGATCAGCGGCACTTCGAGCTGAGCGCAGCCATTAACCAGAGCCTCGCCTTGGCGGGGATAATCCCTCCCTCACCGCCAGTTTCTGACTTCCAGAGTGGGGTATGAATGAGGGAGCATGATCAAGACATGGCGCTAAAATCTCCTCATTCTTCCATTAGGGTCTCCGTTCCCGGTACCTCGGCCAATGTGGGCCCTGGTTTTGACTCCTTCGGGATCGCCCTTGGTCTTGCCAATCAGGTCACGGTTTCCCTCAAAAGACCTGTCACCCCTCACCCTGCGATCGTGCTGGAGGCGGCGGATAGCTTCTTTCTCGGCAGCGGGCTGACGCCGTTTGATTTCTCGTGGAAAATCACCGGAAAAGTTCCCCAGGCCCGCGGACTGGGTAGCAGCGTGACGGTACGCCTGGGTGTCCTGATCGGATTGAATGCCCTCGCCGGAAAACCCCTTTCACGGAATGGCCTTTTCCGCCTCTGCAGCGAACTGGAGGGTCATCCCGACAACGCCGCTCCGGCAGTCTACGGTGGATTCACCATCGCACGCTCCCATCTCGATCCGGTCCGTTTCGCGGTCGCTTCCACGCTCCGCTTCGTCCTGCTGATACCCGACTTTGAGGTCGCAACCCCGGCCGCCCGGAAAGTGATGCCCAAATCGATCGGTATTACCGAATCGGCATCCAATGCGGCGGATGCCGCCGTGATTGCGGCCGCATTCGCAACCCGGAACTACAAACTCCTGCGCGGGGCCTTCGGCGATCGGCTTCATCAGCCTTTCCGCGCCCCGTTAGTCCCCTTTCTCCACCAGGTGATCCGAGCCGGGGAAGAGGCCGGAGCCATCGGGGGTTGGTTAAGCGGTTCGGGCTCCACCATCTGCTGCCTGTCACCCGATGCGAAATCCTCCATAAAAATCGCCTCCGCCATGCGCTCCCAAGCATCCAAGGGGTCGACGGTCATGATCTGCAGTCCCGACAACAAGGGAGCCTTCGTCACGAAGTCCTGATCCGAGATGCGGCGACTTCTCGACAGCCTGGAGCAGTTCGCTGTCGACGTCATTCTGGGACGCCGGGCCGGCAAGCGCGCGGGGGCCCTGAGGGCTCTACTTCTCCTGCTCTCCTTTTTGTACAGGGGCATTGTATTGAGCCGCGTCTCCTTCTTCCGCTCCAACATCTTCCGCTCCCACCGCATCGGTTGTCCCGTTGTCAGCGTCGGTAATCTGACCGTCGGCGGCACGGGAAAAACACCCGTCGTCGAGAAGCTTGCCCGGGATCTGGCGGGTCGGGGAAGGAAAGTCGCCATCCTGAGCCGCGGCTACAAGAGCGTGAAGCGACGCGGTCAGGCGGCTGCCGGGACATCAGCCCGAGTCGTCACCGAAGGGGGCGCACTCCTGCTCGACTCCAAGGCGGCCGGGGACGAGCCGTTCATGTTGGCAAAGAATCTGCGCGGCGTAGCCGTCGTCGTCGACAAGGACCGGGTGGAGTGCGGACGCCATGCCGTGAACAGGCTCGGGAGCGACCTGCTGATTCTGGACGACGGCCTGCAGTACCTGAAACTTCACCGCCGTCATGACATCGTGCTGATCGACCGTGAGGCACCCTTTGGCAACGAATACCTGCTGCCACGCGGCACCCTGCGTGAGCCACCACCTCAACTGCGCCGAGCCACCCATATTCTCATTACCAAATGCGATGGTAGCGATCTCTCGGCCCTGCATGAACGCATCAGAAAATACAACAGGACCGCGCCGATCATCGAATGCCGCCACCGTCCGGTCGAACTTCAGGACCTCTCCAATGGCGATATCATCCCTCTCGAGTCGCTCCAGGGACTCCGCGCGGGAGCCCTCTCCGCGATCGCCTCGCCCGAAAGCTTCGAGCAGGGACTTCGGCGGCTGGGTGTGCAACTCGAGCTGACCCAGAGCTTTGCCGACCACCATCGCTATTCGCGCCGTGAGATCGACCGCTTCCTGAAGCGCTGCGCTCGTCGTGGAGTCTCCTGCGTGCTCACCACGGAGAAGGATGCCGTCCGCATGCCGCGACTTCTGAATCAGGAACTGCCAATCCGATATCTCCGGATCGAGATCGAAATCCTGAAGGGGCAGGAACACTGGGAAAGAATGATCGCAGGGCTGATCGCCCCACCCCACCCAGTGATTGCAGATCTGGAGACCTCGCCCGATCGCTCCGAACTTCCCTCCTGCGCTTCCGCTGCTGCGATTTAATCGCTAGTGGCCATCGCTAGTGGCCGAGTCGGAAGATGCCGTCACAGGCGTCATCACCGCAACACTCATCCCGTGCAGGATCTTTTTGTCTGCGGGACAGACTGTGGCCAGAACCCCGCCAAGCGTCGCCTTGTTCTCGGAGACAAAGAAATAGGGGCTGAGTCGCGCTTTCCCCTTCATCGTCATGAGTGCCCCCTCCTCCCCGTAGTAGGACTGGTCGGTGAGCACCGAGTGACGGAACACCTGCAGGATGTGGGGATGAGAAGAAAACTCCGCCAGAGCATTTTCGATCGCCTCCACCCATTCCTTGGCGGAGAGGTCTGATCCGAGTCGGACTCCCCTTGCCCCCCAGGCCCTTCCATCGAAGCCGCTAATCTTGATGATAAGATCACGTTCCTTCTGGCTGAATCGTGCCATCTCCTTCCAGTCCTGGATCTCGAGGCGAGGATAGACGGCATTGGGAGGAAGCGGCGACGGATCGAGGATCCAAGTGTAGGGAAACCATTTGCGCAGGGACTCGACGCCCCGATCCCCGAGTTGGCGGAGCCAGAACTCCCTGAGCGTCGGCATCCAGAAAAGCGCCATCCAGAGTTTCTCCTCGAGTTGCGCTTTCGGCGGCGGGGTGATGGAAACCTTCGATGCCATGGCATCGCGGAAGAGCTCCCCTGCGCAGGGAACATTCTCCAGATCGAACATCTCGAAGAAGCGGTAGACATTCCCGCTCCATGAATCCCGGGGCAATGCATCGGAGACACTCCAACGTTTCTCTCCTCTCATTTTGGAGAGGTGGGACGAAAGCCATTCCATCTCGGGGCGATAGGTGGCCGCTTCTTCAGAAACCACAATCTCTCCCTCGGGAAGGATCGATGAGAATCCCTCAAGCATGCCGGAAGCCCCACCCAGCACCTCGAATCCAAGGGAGGAGTAGGTCTTGTTCAGCCAGGCGGTGAGGCCGATCCCCCCGGGAATCTGGTCGAGCTCGCAAATGGAAAAACCCTCCTCCGTGAGGATCAGGTCAGGACGGATCACTGCCGCGGTCTGTCCCTTGAAGGCCTCATCCCTGCCGAGCACCACCACATGATCGGGTTTTCCACGGTCCAGCAGTGAGGCGATCCATGAGGGCTGCTTCCCCTGGACGCTTTGCCGGTAGAGCATATCGCACGCCTGATTGAACTGCATGAGGCGGTGCCCCATCGTTTCGAGTTCCCGGATCAGTTTCGGATCCAGACGATATGGTTCCGGAGCCCAACGCCACGTTTTCCCCCCGAAGAGTTCGCTTTCCGGAAAACGGGAAAGTATTTCCGAGAGGGGGACGGGTGCCTGTTGCGCGGAAAGACTCACGAGAGCAGGCGCTTGAGGGCCTCTCGGACGACATCCTCCGCGGAGGAATCGGCGGAAAGGGAGGAGAGGACAGCCTTCACCGCCTTGTGTGCCTCCACCTGCTTGTAACCGAGGGAGATCAGTGCGAGAACGGCATCGTGGAGATGGCGCTCGATACCGTCAGGGGCATTCTTCTGGCTGGCAGCCTCCCACTCGGCGGCAACTCCCAACTTGTCCTTGAGCTCCAGGACGACACGCTCTGCCGTCTTCTTCCCAACCCCGGAGATTTTGGAAATGGTCGTGATGTCAGAAGTAACCACCGCTGCCTTGAACTGTTCCACCTCCATGCCGCTGAGAATGGCCAATGCAATCTTCGGACCGACACCCGATACGTGAGCGAGCAACAACCGGAACAGATCGCGCTCTCCGGTCGAGGAGAAGCCGTAGAGCAACTGGGCATCCTCGCGGACATGGTGATGAGTCAGAACTCGAACCCGGGCACCCAACTCGGAGAGCTTGTTGTAGCTCGAGAGGGGTATGAGAATCTGGTAGCCGATACCGCCGGCATTAACGACGATCTGGTTAGGTAGAACCTCTTCGAGAACCCCTTCGACAAACATGATCATGACGATCCCCTTTCTAGACTGGAGAACCCCCAAAGGCCAGCGGATGTCATGGTTGATGACATTCTTTCTGGCGACACTGTTTCTCCCGTCTTCCATTCTCAAGGCCGTCGGAACCGTAGATTCATTGATGCTACTTGGCCCCGCCTCGGAAAGAGCCCCAGTGGAACGATTCCTTCCAGGATCCCGCCGGACAATCCTCTACCCAGCAACTGTGGATTCCTACGGATCGACCCGATCCGCCCGCACTCCCGGAAAAGGAGGATGGGATCGCGTGATTGCCGAATCCCTGGACCGATCGGCTCTTCTCCTGAGCACCACGGATCCCCTGCTGGTTCGCGATTCCAAGGGTGTGCTGCAGATGGCGGTACTCAGCGCAGACTCGCCATTGCTTGCCACCGCTGTCCTGACCAAAGGGTTCCTCACCAGGTTCAGCGCCCTTTTCGGACCCGAACTCCTCATCACCATTCCCGCTCGGAATAAGGTCTACGTTTTCCCGAAACTCGCCAACCGCATCCCTGAGATGAGTGGGACGATCCGTGACGATTATCTGATCTCACCGATGCCGGTTTCAACCGAACTCTTTGAACTCTCCAAGAGCGGACTCAAGACCGTCGGAACCATCGACCCCGATGAGCGTTAATCAATTCCATACCCTCATTGACCGGCACTCCATCGCTTGCCGTATCAGGGAACTCGGAGCCAAGATCAGCAATGATCTAAAAGGGACATCACTTTACCTCGTCCCGGTGATGGACGGCGGGATGATCTTTGCGGCGGACCTGATGAGGGAGATCACTCTCCCGGTGAAACTGCGTCCCGTGAAGGCGTCAAGCTACGGCTCAGGAACCTCCAGCACGGGGAGAGTTACCCTGCCATGGGGATTACCTGAAGATATAGAGGGGCAGCAGATTCTCCTGATCGACGATATCCTCGATACGGGCCTTACCCTCAAGTCGCTGCGCGAGAAGCTTCTGGAGGCAGAAGCCAACAGCGTGAAGACCTGTGTTCTAATGCGTAAGGAATCGGCGGCTCACCTAGACGCGGACTATGTCGGATTCGACATCCCCGATTATTTTGTGATCGGCTACGGGCTTGATCTGGATGGCCTCCACCGCAATCTCCCCGACATCATGCATAACCCCAGCGAGTCATGAAATCCTACCGCCACGAACTTGCCTTCACCGTTCCTTCTCGCCGTGGATTCCTCAATATCACCTCCGAGATCGAGCACTGCATCACCGATAGCGGAATTCGGGAGGGACTTTGTCTGGTGAACGCCATGCACATCACGGCGAGCGTTTTCATCAACGACGATGAACCGGGGCTTCACGCCGACTTGGAGAAGTGGCTCGAGCGACTTGCTCCCGAGTTGCCCTACACCCAGTACGAGCATAACGGCACCGAGGATAACGCCGACGCCCATCTCAAACGGACCATCATGGGTAGAGAAGTTGTGGTGGCTATCACACGAGGACGCCTCGACTTCGGACCCTGGGAACAAATCTTCTACGGCGAATTCGACGGACTGCGCCGCAAGCGGGTCCTGGTCAAAATCATCGGGGAGTAATCCCCACTTCTACGTCCTTAGATCTGGAACAGGGGTCTCCACCAGGGGATCCCAGCAAGGATCAGCAGCAGCGAGATCGAAAACCAGACAAGCGCTGTGCGGTAGGCCTTGCCATCGTCCGAGGCCCGCTTGCTCCGGGCAGCACCGATGTGGGCCAGGGCGAGAGCGGCGATCATGATCACGATGTGCTCCATCCCAAAGAAGCGTACTTCCTTTACCTTCATACCGGCAGCGGGCGAAGACCAGAACTGGGCAACCCAGGGACTCAGGAAGCAGAGGATCAGGCCAAGAAGAAACTGAAGATCCATGAACGAGATGAAAACAACTCCTGTCACCCGTCCAAGCGGGCGAAAGGACCGACCTCCGAGGAGACCCGAAAGTGCAGCGACCACGGCTACGAGCGCCGAGAGAAGAACCAGCCATCGAAGGACATCGTGAATGGTAAGCAGGAGGGAATAAAGCGAAGCAGGCATTCCTTCTTATGCTCGGGAGACGCATCCAAGGCCAGTAAATCCATCCCGTGCCTTCCAAAGAAGCGGCCGAGGTGAAAACACCGATTTTTTTGGAACGCCAGTTGCTTTCCCATCAATTGCTAGCACATTGAATCAACCGGTTGAGCGACTAGCCGACTCAGCCTCACGAGCCACCCCATGAAACAGCTCTCCAACAAGCGCCCCCGGAAATAAACCCCGCCTTGGCTTGCGGAAACAACCTTAGGCAGTGATCTGTTCGGGGTCTTTCGGATCTCCGACAAGATCGCAACCCTGACTATTGACCGTTCACACCGAGAATCTGACCACCGTATCCGGTGAGTTCCAGATATCCCTCGGCCGAGACGCTGTTCGTACCCACATTCCCCTCACCCTTCACTGCTCCCTCCCAGTAGGCGAAGGGGGTCAGGAGCAATTCCTGATCCTTGAGACGTGGACTCACGGTCAAATGCAGATTCCGTGACGGGATTTCAACACTCAAAAACGCCGGATAGAGCCCTCCGGTATGGGGGCTTTTCCAGCCTCCCTGAGGCGTGATTTTCAGATCCTTCAGATCAGAGACCCCGCCTTTTGCATCCCGAAGCGTGCCGGCGGTGAAGACCGTCTTTCCCTGCTTATCCCGGATCCTAAAGAGCATCAGATCCTCCCCGTTGGACAGGTGAAGCCCGGACCAATCCCAGCCCGCCTCGTCGGGATCGAGTGAATTGGTGGCCCATTCATGGTCGAACCAGACGAGTCCCGAGACAGGATGTGTCTTGCCATCGATCATCACGCTTCCCGAAGCTTGGAGTCTCGTCAGCGTGTAATAGTGGGAAGCATGGCCCGGCTTGGCACTTTTGGGACTGATCCCGTCCTTGCCATGAACAAGAGGCTCCCTCTCCTCGACAAGAATCAGGTCGATTGCCCTCCCGGCCTCGGAGGCTTTGAGACGGAAGTGATTTGGCGATTCCTGACGCAGTTCCCATCCATCGATCCAGGCCATCCGAGTGTTCTGGGCCACAGGAATTGCAAACCCTGCCTCCCCAAAGGCCCCGCGTGATGACTTCTGGAAATGGCGGAAAGTTCCCCCCGTCACATCCGTCACGGCAAAGTGCGCGAAAGGAAGTTCGGTGACGCGGAAACGAGAAGATCCTGACGGCTTGGAACCGGGCCTTACCCCCTGACGGAAGAATGTGAGCTGAAAACCGTAATCATGCCCCGCGCCATCATCGAGTGTTCCGGTGGCATACCACCACTCGGTCTTGAATTCCCGATGCGGCCCATGATCTCTCGGAAACTCATACTTCCATCCTGGTTCCGCGGAATGCCACTCCTCCCCATGGAGCAGCGTGCCCGAGATTAGGATCAATAAACAAAAGGCTCTGTAGGTGCGTCGCATGGTTCGACCTTGGAGGCCTCGAGGATGGCAGTCCGTTTCCCACCCTCCATGGGGAAGGTTGGCTTGCCGGTGATTTTGACCCATCCCATCTCGGGAATCCTCGGGATCGCGGAGCCTCTCACCGTTACCCCGACGGGCTTGGCATCGGCGGCGCAGCAGGTAATAAACATCCGGACGGCTTGGAAGCGGTCTCCCTTGTGATTGCCCGTCGTCATCGGAACATACTGGGCGATCATCTCGACATCCTTACCCTCAAATTCCTCCCTATAGGAGGGCATCTGAAGCGCATAGAGCATGTCGATGACTTGAAGGGGCATCGATCCACCCTCTTTGAGTGGAGACGCTTCTGGCGCAGCCGTCTTGGACGCAGTCTTGGCAGCGGAGGCATTTGCCGAAGGAAGTTTTGCAAGATCCTGGACAACACCACGGTTGGCAACGGTTGTCGTGGTGAACCGATCTGCATTTCCGGAAAGAAGCACGAGTATCGGCGTTACCAAGACCAGCGCCTTGATGAACATCCCCGCCACCCCCTCTCCATGATGATCATCCCCATGATCTTCATGATGGCCATGATCACAGGCACAGGAGTGAGCCGTCTCTCGACGCATCGTGGCCAGCCCCATGATGGCAAAACCGGCCAGAAGGATCAGAAGGAATCCAGCCGCCACGGTGAAGGGTTGAAGCGAGGGATGGAGGTAGGTCGACAGGCGGCCGCTTCCGGCGAGCCAGAGAATCCCCGTCCCCCAGAGAAGGAGGATCAGGGCGTTCCGAACTGAGGGAAGGATGCGGGTCAGGAAATGCATGTCACCAAGCCAGGTTGAGTGAACCGATCCTCCAGCAGACAAGGCCGATCACCACGAAGAGTCCCAGCGCAAGCATCAGGATAAAACGCTTGGAAAAGGCGGCTCCGTAGAGAAAGAGGAGTTTGAAATCGAGCATCGGCCCGAAGACTAGGAAGGCGAGCTTGGCCGCCATCGGGAAAGAGGTCAGGGTTGCGGCAATGAAGGCGTCCGTAGTGCTGCAAACCGAAAGAACGGAAGCCAGCCCCATCAGCGACGCGATCGAGAGGGGGAGATTCGTCGAGAGTGGCAGGATGATTTCCTGATTCACAGCAGTTCCGAAGAGGGCAGCCGCGGCCGCACCGAGCACAAAGAAAACAGAGACATCGAGGAAATCACGCGTCGCCGTGGCGGCAACATTTGCGAGACGGCCTGAGATACCGGGGTCCGTATCGTGATGATGGTGATGTTCCCCCTCACCGGGAGCGAGAATACCCGGACGCAGAATGGAGAACGGGGCAAAGCGGGTGCAGACCAACCCAGCGGCAACCGCCACCACGATCCCGAGCGTGAAGCGGAGGGATGTCATCTCGATGGTGCCCTGCCCCCGGAAGGCTGCCAGGGTGCTCAGTATCACGAGCGGGTTCACGATCGGCGCGGCCAGCATGTAGGTGATGCCGCAGGAGACCGGCAGACCCTTCCGCAAAAGACGCCGGACGACCGGGACGATACCGCACTCGCAGACCGGGATCACCAACCCGACAAAGGCGCTCGCAACGATCGCAAGTCGGGGATTCGAGGGCAGCAACCGTGTCATCAATGACGGCGGCAAATACTCCTCGAGAATCCCTGAGAGGAGAGCCCCAGCAAGCAGGAAGGGAGCCCCCTCAAGCAGGATGCTCAAGAACGCATACTGAAAGTCAGGCAGACTGAACTGAAACCAAGGAGCGGAGAGCACGATAGGAAATTCCTCGCGTTACCGCCCCTTGATGCTTAGGCCCCGTACGACTTGCTGAACTTTTTCTTCCCTTCTGCCTCAACATCGGCAGAAGACTCTTCCTTGGCAGGTTCCTTTGCTGAATCGGCCACAGGAGCAACTGTTTCCGCAGCAGCTTCCGGTTGATCATGGCTATGGGAGCAATCCTCATCGTGAACATGCGTTCCTGCACCGGCACCGCTGGCAACCTGAACAAAGGCCATCTGGAGTTCCAAAAGCACGCCTGTCAGGAACTTATCCTCCTCGGAGGTAAGATTACCGCGGGTCTTTTCGCGGATCATCTCAAGCTGATCGATGAACATCTTCGCGGCTTGCAGATCAGGCTCCCCCTTTGGAGCGGACGGATGATCGATGAGTCCGAGGCAGAGCAACACGTTCTGCATCTGCATCTGAACAAAGTAGACGAAACGCTGGGTCAGGTCGGCGGAGTTGGTGGTTGGTTGGATTTCGGCCATGGGAGTTGGTGGTTGGAATCTTGGAGTTAGGAAAAATCTCAGGGCTATTTGGTCGGGTCATGCAATGGTTCGGCAGCCTTGGAAGGGGCCGGACCAACAACGACCTCGACGCTTTTTCCATCTCGGAAATATTTCTGAGCCACGCGGCGGATATCGTCGAGAGTGACTTTGGAGATCTCCTCCGCACGTTGTTTCTCATGGTCGTAGCCGAGTCCCATGATCTCATTGGTGGCGCTGAGCCCACCGAGGGCCGATGCGGATTGATTTCGGATTGCCTCGGCACCGAGGATCTTGGCCTTGGCTCGGTCCAGCTCCTCCTGGGTTAATCCTTCGGAAGCTAATTTGGCTATCTCTTCGTTGAACTCGCGGCTGGCGAGGTCCACCTTTTTGGGATCGGTTCCGAGGTAGAAGACAAACGCACCGGGCGCAAGCCCCGTGGAGTTGGATGCCCCGACGAAGTAAGCGAGACCGAGTTTCTCACGGATCCGGTTAAAGAACCGTGAACCAAGATCACTGGATGCCGTTTCGATCAACTCAAGCGCCGGCCGATCGCTTCCCGCAATCGAGGTTCCGAGAAATCCCCTCATCACGACAGCCTGCTGCCTCTGTCTCTCCGCGGAGGCTTTCACGCTCTCTTTGAGAGCATCCGCCACGGGAGGATTGGTAAGAAGGCGCTCCCCGGCGGGAAGCGATCCGAAATCCTTGGTGGCGAGAGCCAGAGCAACCTTCGGATCAACGGCTCCGAAAATGGAAAGCACACCGTTCTTTCCGGAAACGATCCGATCCCGCAGAGACTTCAGGTCGCCGGGAGCGAGCTTTGTCACAGTCTCCGGAGATCCGGTGGACCGCAGTCCGTAGGAATGGGATCCGTAGAGGCGAGGTTTGAGGAGATTCCGGGCGACAGCCGTGATCTGGTCGTCCTCGGCCTTGATCGCCGCCAATTGGGAATCCCTTTCCCGCGAAACTTCCTCTTGTGGGAAGGTGGCATTGGCCACCACATCGGCCAGGATCTCCATGCCGAGGGCCAAATCCCCCTTCATGACATCGACGGAGACGGAGAAGGTATTGTTGCCAGCCCCCGAACCGATCGATCCCCCTACATGCTCGATGCTCTCGGCGATCTGCTGGGCATTGCGGGTTTTTGTTCCCTTGGTGATGGTACTGGACAGGAGTTGACTCACCCCGTTCTTGTCTGGGGATTCGGCAAGGAGGCCACCTCGAAACAGGGCATTGATCGAGACTAGGGGTAACCTGTCATCCGAGTGAACTAGGACGGTGAGTCCGTTCGGAAGAACGGTCTTCGATGTCTCGCCGGCATTGACTGAAGCCACCGCTATGGTCTTTTCCTGATCTTGTCGGAGCGGATCAAGCGAGGTGACGGTGAGTCGCTCATCGCGAAGATATTCCGCAGCGACACGCCGTATATCGGCGGGAGTTACTTTCTCGATCGCTTCGAGATAGCGGCGTCCGAACTCGGCATTGCCGGTCATCAGCCAACCGCTGCCATAATCGGAGGCACGCCCCCGTGCGGTGGCCAGCCCATGATAATGATCAGACAGCAGGCCTTTCTTGGCTTTTGCGAGCTGGGCTTCGGTGACACCGTCACGGGCAACCTTGGAAACTTGAGCAAGGATCTCCTTCTCGGCTTCCACACGCTTTGAGGGATCGGCTATGGCCCCTATGTAAACAAGCCCCTCGGTCGGGGAAAGGGTGTAGAGACCCCCGCCGATCTGGTGGACGAGGCCCTTCTTTTCACGGAGATCGGCGTTAAGAATAGAGCTCGTGCCATTGGCGAGCACGGCGGAGAGAACCTCGACAGCCGGCGCATCGGGGCTGGTCGCACCGGGTGCCCGCCAGGCGATGTTCATGCGACTCAAATCAGTCGCAAACGTGTCGCGTCCCTCCTGTTTTCCAAGCTGGGGCGGTTCCTCGGCAATGAGCAGGGGCTCCAGTGCCGTACGTGGATATTTCTCGAAAAAGGAGGCTAGTTGATCACGGATCTGCCCGGCATTCACATCGCCGACGACCACGAAGCAGAGATTGTTCGGGACATAGCGCCGCTTGTAGTAATCCAGGACATCCTGACGCGTGAGCTTGTTATAAATGTCGAGATGCCCGATCACGGGCTCCTTGAATGGGCTGGTGTGATAGGCCGTGCGGAAGAGCAGGAGCGAGGCGGTGCGGTCAGGATTGTCATAGCCCATCGCGAATTCACGCCTAATGACTTCCTGTTCCTTGTTGTATTCGGCCTCGGGAAGCGTGGCATTCATCATCGCGTCAGCTAGGATATCCACGGCTTTCCCGGCCCCCTTGGCAGGGACGTCGATCCAGTAGACCGTGCGGTCATTGGAGGTGTAGGCATTGATGTAGCCGCCCGCATCCTGGACCTGACTGGCGATCACGCCGGGAGCCCTAGAAGTCGTCCCCTTGAAGAGCATGTGCTCGAGGATATGGGAGAGTCCTGCACCCAGCCATTTCCCCTCGTGGATCGATCCCGTTTTGCACCATGCCTGGACGCTGGCGACCGGGGCGGAGTGATTCTCTTCTACGATCAGCGTGAGACCATTGGGAAAGGTGAAGACCTGAGGCTTGGTCTCTACGGATGTCACTGCAGTCGATTTATCCGGTGCGATTCCTTTGGCCGGGGAGTGGGAATGCTGTTGGGCGGCCGTGGCACCGAGAAGCGGAAGCATGGAGGTCAGGATCATGAGAAGCGTGCGGAAATTCATGGGACGATGGTCTGGGAGGATGATCCGGTCAACTTGGAGACCGGCAGAAACGGTGCAACGAATGCCTCGTGAAAGTCATATCCCACCTCGAAGTCCTCGACGGAATCATTCTCGGTCCTCCCGAAAGCACCGGCCTCCACCAGCAGAAAAACCATCTGACCGATGTCGGCGCAGGAACGGATCCCCCAATGTTCCAAGACAAGGGGAGCCATGGGACCAAAATCCTTGAGCGCCTGATGGCGGAATCCCTCTAGCAGTTCGCCCGCGCTGACATGTCCGCCATGGGAGGCCTTCTGCTTGGACTTTGAACGACGCTTTAGCGTGGCCTCCAGCGACTCGCGCAGGAAATCATAACCCTCCGGCTTGTAAGCTGGATCGCGGGCAATAGCTAAGGCAACAGCCTCGTTGAATCCGGAAACCTTCATAACTTTAACTTCAGCGAACCTCGGCGGGAAGGGCCTCGGACATTCTCCAGTGCCGGATTCCGGCTCCCGTTGTGAGCGCAACCATGACCAGAATGATCACCAGCGATTCCCTGCGTGTCAGAAAGAACATCACAGCAGGATAATCCGGACCGCGGATCGCGCAAGTTTCAGAGATGTGTCCATGTTGTCTTCCTCTTGGGATTTCAATATTCGGATTTCATTCTTTTCCCTGCCATCCCCTTGCCTCGACGGCATCGAGTTGACGGCCGACGGGACCTTTCGCCTTGGGGGATGCGGGTGCGGAAAGATACGAGTCAAATAATCCACTTCTGGTCATCACCTTGGTCGCCTCACACCAGTTGAGATAATCCTCGATGCCACGGGATTGTTTCTCGAGCACAAGGCACTCTTGGCGAAGTCGTTCCTCCTCCTGCCGCACCTTTTTGGGGGACATTCGTTTGGCAGTTGAGACAAGTTTCATGGAGTGCTCAAGGAGCGGAATCGTCAGTGGATTGGCCTGCAACCGGAGTGCCGTGAGCCGTTCAGTCAGCATCTGAAGACGGTACTCACCCCCTTTTTCCCGTGCTACATCGGCCAGGGAATCTTTGCCAAAGCGCCCCTCCTCCATGATCGTGTGAAACGCTTTCAGGGTAGATGGGGCGCTTTGAATCATTCCTGGCAACTGATCATTATGCCCCGGCGCTTGCAGGCCCAGATTCCAGCGTCTCTCAATCGTTCGCATGTCCCATCCCTCCACCCAGGCAGATTGATGATGCGATGGAACAGATGGATCGTAGGATCCAATCCAGTCACGGAAGGCCTTTTTACCGGAATCATCGGACAATCCAGACCGGACCAGAACCGATGCCATGGCATCATATCGATGCAGCAGGGCTGTATTCTCCTGATCAGGAACACGTTCCGTAAGGAATGCCTCGAGTTCGGGGTTTGCCAAGCTTGCGGCTTCAGGTAGCGAACGACGGAGAATCAGTGTCCCGAGTCCCCTTGTCATCCAGCGGGGATACTGCGGAACCGCTGAACCGGGAACCGGTGCTATCTTTCCGTAATATTGTCGAAGCAAAAGCGCTGTTGTCAGGAACTGTGGCACCTGCAGATCCTCGGGATCCTTCGGCAAAACAAGGCGGATTTGAGGTCCCCCACCCTCGATCGCATTCACCGAAAGGGATGCAGGAGATCCTTTCTCCCGTGTTGACAACTGAACGGGCGGGGTATCGCCAGGAATAAATCCTGTGGACTGAAAAAATGACTTCTCTACCTCCTCAACGGCGCGCCGCAAGGACGTGCTCCCTCGAAACTCCGTTGGCAAATAGGTGACGGCGCCCTGCGGAGATGAACTTCCGAAACCGAACAGTGTCCCGCCTGCCAGTATCGGAAGCAACAGGAGACGGAGAAACATCCTAATATCTGATCACCGCGAGGTGAACTCGATCAGGCCTGAGCGTATTGCGAGCGTACGAGCCGTGGAGAGTGATTCAAGATCCTTATAGTTGGCGAAGATTGCGGGACGAATCAGGTGGGTGACGACAGGGATCAAATATCCTGGAATGTCGAGAAGTCCGATTGATGCGGATTCGGCCTGAAGTCCCCAGGCTCCGGGTCCTCCTTGGAGTCTAAAGGTCTCAGAGAGATGGAAAGACCGCCCCAGAATGGTCATTCTTGCTCGAAGAATCACCTCGCCCTGTAAAAGTTCCACACGGGCGTGATCCCAAACAGGCAGGGGGATGAGTCTCACAGTGGACTCCGGCGAATAAGCCCCCTGCTCCTCCAGCAGTGAATTAATCACCGACTGGGGGATTCCAGCTGGAGTAAATCGAGCCGATGCAAAAACCCGCTGAAGAACACCCTTGGTATCTGCAATGCGCTGTTCCCTCAATCCGTTCGTCTTCGGTTCCATGGAGGCCAACACGACAACTACTCCCAAGGCCACCCAGAATAGGTAGATCACCAGCGCCTTGATCCGCGAGAAGAGACCCGGGGCTGGTGGCCGGTCTGCCTCGACCCTGACACTCCTCCGTTTAGCAAGGGCAGCAGCCGTGGAACCGGTCGATGCAGACGGAGACGATTTCTCCAACAGAGCCCCGCAGGAGGAGCAATAGACCAGACCGTCAGCATTAGAGGAGCCGCAGGACGAGCAGGTCAGCGCACTCATGAATCCTTGGAGGGTGAATTCTTCTTTTTAACCGCTTCCTGGGAAGCCTTCTTCGGTGTGTCGGATGAAGAGGAGGCAGATTCACTCTTGGTGGAAGTGGCGGACGATTCAGCCTTTGATGAATCGCTCTTTGCGGCGCTCTTATACCCCTCGCTCCGATAATCGGTGATGTAGAATCCGGAACCCTTGAAAATAAGGCCCGCGCCGGATCCCAGCAGGCGCTTCACCTTTCCCTTACCCCAGGTCTTCATCCGGCATTTATCCTTGGGGCAGGTCTTATAAGCCTCGTCCTTCATCGACTGGAAGGCATCGAAGTTTTTCTTACACTTCGCGCATTCGTATTCGTAGGTAGGCATGTCCGTGGAAAATTACCTCGATCAGAGAAGTTCCGCAATCTGGACGGCATTCAGGGCGGCTCCCTTGAGCAGTTGATCACCCGAAACCCAGAAACTCAGGGCATTGGG
Organism: Pseudomonadota bacterium; assembly: GCA_009928265.1. Lineage (GTDB taxonomy): Bacteria > Verrucomicrobiota > Verrucomicrobiia > Chthoniobacterales > UBA6821 > UBA6821. The sequence continues at coordinate 18,112 of RFPR01000006.1, forward strand.
CAGGGCACAATCGATGCGAAGTCGCCCGACCCTGCAGTCATCCTCACCGCTGCACTCGATGGGAAGGGGGTAAACGGCATTAGACGGATCGTCATGAAGGCGGATGCCTGGTGCCGCGGAGATCGCCTCACGGGCCTTTTCCAGAGAGACAGGACGCACGAAGAGTGCGGTGAGCGCCACCGAGTGCGCGCGATAGACCGGCACGCGGACGCAGGTGACCGAGGCGGTGAATTCGGGAAGGTCCATGATGCGGCGGCCCTCGAACTGCATCTTCATCTCCTCGCGGGTGTAGCCGTCCTCGAGGAACGAATCAACATGGGGAATGACGTTGAACGCGATCTGGTGCGGATAGACCTCGCGTGTCACGGGTTGTCCCGAAGCAATCTGTCCTACCTGGCGACTGAGTTCCTCGATCGCCTGGGCACCGGTGCCGCTGACGGCTTGATAGCTCGAGGCGATGACACTCTTCACACCGAAAGCCCCGTGAAGCGGGTAGAGGGCCATGAGCGTGATGGCGGTGGTGCAATTCGGATTTGCGAGGATTCCGGAATGAGAGGCAGCCGCCGAGGCGTTGATCTCAGGAACAATCAGCGGGACCTTAGGATCCATGCGAAAAGCCGAAGAGTTGTCGACGACGACTGCCCCAGCCTTCACGGCATGAGGGGCGTACTCCTTGGAGATCCCACCGCCTGCACTGAAGAGGGCGATATCGATTCCGGCAAAGGAATCAGTCGTCAAGGGCTCGACGGTTATCTCTTGTCCCCGGAAGGAGAGCTTCTTGCCGGCGGAACGTGGCGAGGCCAGAAGACGGAGTGATGCCACTGGAAAATTCCTGGATTCAAGAACGCGGATCATTTCCACACCGACGGCTCCTGTCGCGCCGACAACGGCAACATGCTTGGGTGACTGCGAACGGACTGGTGCGGGATTCGATGAGGCGCTCATGACAATCCGCAAACATTGCCTTCAGCCCCCCTTCCCTGCAAGCTTCCGACACATTACGGCACCATGAGTTTTCCAAAAAACCAGCTCCTGCTCGTCGATGTACTCCGTCAGAAGGCCGACCTCCTCGAGGACGGGATTGCGACCCACTCTTGGGACGTCTCGACTTCACGCTTTGGTCTCGGAACGGAAGAGGGCAGCTTTCGGACGCCCACCGGACGGTTCAGGATCTGTGGAAAGTTCGGCGCCGGAGCTCCGTTGTGGAGTATTTTCAAAAGCCGCATCGCGACTGGAGAGATTGCCTCATCGGGCGGTGAGGATGATCTCATCCTCACCAGGATCCTATGGCTGGAGGGACTCGATCCGGAGAATTCCAATACCCGAAGCCGTTACATCTACTTCCACGGAACAAACCGCGAGGATTTGATTGGAACTCCAGCCAGCCACGGTTGCATCCGCTTGAGGAATGCCGAAATGGCGGACCTCTTCGAGCATGTCGAGGAAGGTTCTCCCGTCGAGATCCACGCCTGATAAGTGAATTTGCCCTCGGGCCAAAGAGGGTGAATTAAAAAAGACGGGGTTTTTTCTTTTACCCCGCGACATCGGATTTATGGTTCTCCGGCACAGCAACCAGCAAAGAAAGGAGGCGAATTCGTCATGACCATCACCAAGATCGCTGCGGTCGTTGCCCTCGCGGCAGCTACCCTCACCCTCGGTGCCTGCGCCCACAAGCAGGCCCCCGCTCCCGCCACCAGCGTGAAGAGCAAGTAAGGTAAAGGGGGGATTTCTCCTCGGGGAACCCGCACTTTCCAAAAGCCGGGCCGCGTCATGCGGTCCGGCTTTTTCTTTGGCACATGCTCTAATCGGAGTAATGTGTTCCTGGAAGCAACCAGCAAAGAAAGGAGGCGAACCAGAACCATGACCACCATCACCAAGATCGCTGCCGTCATCGCCCTTGCGGCGACGACCCTTTCGCTCGGCGCCTGCGCGCACAAGAAGTGCTGCCAGCAGCCCGCTCCTTGCAAGAGCAAGTAAGGTAAACGGGTCGTCCGCAAAGCGGATGATGCCGACCTTTTTCAAGTGAAGCCGGACCGTTCCTTCGGTCCGGCTTTTCTTTTACTCAAACAGAACCGCTCAAGGTAAATTCCCTAGCGGTTCCTGCCGGTCAAAGACCCGTCGGGTGATCCAGGAAGCTCCAGGGAAGCCCGGTCTTTTGGGCAAGATGGGAGGCGAGCGCCTTCACTCCGAAGGTCTCGGTAGCGTAGTGCCCGGCATAGAAAAGATTCAGGCCCAGTTCCTCGGCAGCCGTATAGCTCCAGTGAGGTCCCTCTCCCGTCACGAAGGCATCCACTCCGAGCGCTGCTGCGGAAGCCACCTCACTACCGGCACCGCCAGTCACCACCAGAACCTTCGAGATCTTGGCAGGGCCTCCGGGCGCATCGTGCACAGGGCCGCCGACCGCATCGCCAAGACGTTGAGAAAACACCCCACGTCTTGTCGGGGTGATCGTGCCGATGACTCCAACCGGCTGACCCTTCATTGGCAGAGCTGATTTGATTCCCCTCAACCCCAAGGCCTTGGCGAGAAGCAAGTTGTTACCGAGTTTCGGATGGAGATCCAGCGGGAGATGCGAGCTGTAGAGTGCGAGATCTCCGTCCAGAGCGGCCTTGATCTTGCGACGGAAGGCCCCGGTCACGGGTTGGGATCCGCTCCAGAAGAGTCCATGGTGCACGATCAGGAGTGTCCCCTTGACGCGCGCCGCCTCAGTGACAACGGCCTCGCAGGCATCGACGGCAGCCACGATCCTGCGTAGCGGTCCCTCGCTCGAGATCTGAAGGCCGTTCATGGCGCCGGGATAGTCATTGATCTCCCCGGTTCGGAGTAGGGAATCGAGATGCGAGACAAGGGCGGGGAGTTTCATGGGCGTGAACTTTTTTTGCTTGGGGATCGGAAAGATGTTTTTCACCTGCCCCGTCTCAGGTAGCAAGGTTGGATGTTACGCGCAGGCATCGTCGGTCTCCCCAACGTGGGAAAATCCACTCTCTTCAACGCCCTGACCCGGAGCCGCAAGGCCGAGGCGGCAAACTTCCCGTTCTGCACCATCGAACCGAACGTCGGCGTGGTGAACGTCCCCGACTCCCGCATGGAGCGGCTCCGAGAGTTGGCCTCCTCCGAGAAGGTTATCCCGGCCGCCATCGAGTTCGTCGACATCGCAGGTCTTGTTAAGGGAGCCAGCGAGGGTGAAGGACTCGGCAACAAGTTCCTCTCCCACATCCGTGAGGTCGACGCGATCGTCCAGGTCGTGCGTTGCTTCGAGAACGACGACATCCACCATGTCGCCGGATCGGTCGACCCCGTCCGTGACATCGAGATCATCACGACCGAGCTTGTGCTGGCGGACATGGCCTCCGTCCAGAAGCGCATCGAGCGCCAGGGCAAGGCTGCCAAGGGCGGTGACAAGGTCGCCAAGGCGGAGCTCGAGCTGGGGCAGAAAATCCTCCCCCACCTTGATTCAGGAAAGCCCGCCTCCACCGCCGATCTCTCGGACGACGAGAAGAAGCTCCTTCAGACATTCTTCCTACTCAGTGCCAAGCCGGTGCTCTTTGCAGCCAATGTTCGCGAGGAGGATCTCGCCCTCCTCGAGCAGGGGGACTACTCCTCCAATCCTCACGTGAAGGCCGTCGAGGAGTATGCCAAGAGCCACCACGGCACCGGCACGGTCGTTGTCAGCGCCCAGATCGAGAGCGAACTCTCCGAACTCCCACCCGAGGAGGCAAAGGAGTACCTCGAGGGTCTCGGCGTCTCCGACAGCGGAGTAGGCAAGTTGATCCGCGGAGCCTACGCGCTCCTTGGACTCCGGACCTACTTTACCTATGGCCCCAAGGAGACCCGCGCATGGACCATCCGCGCCGGAGACAAGGCCCCTGCAGCTGCCGGAGTCATCCACAGCGATTTTGAGCGTGGCTTCATCGCCGCGGAGACGATGGCTTTCACCGATCTCGACACACTCGGTTCAGCTGCCAAATGCCGCGAAGCGGGCAAGCTCCGGATCGAGGGTAAAGAATACGAGGTGAAGGACGGGGACGTCATGGAGTTCCGATTCAATGTCTGAGAAGGCCTCCAAGCCTGACCAAGACCCACGCGAGGCACTCCTCGCTCCCTATGCCCAGCGCGCCTCGGAGACGGCGGGACGCGCCAGACCCGAGCAGGAACATCTCTTCCGCTCCTGCTATCAGCGGGACCGGGATCGCATCGTCCACGGAACCTCCTTCCGCCGTCTCGACGGCAAAACCCAGGTCTTCCTTAACGGAACCGGCGATCACTACCGGACCCGCTTGACCCACACCATCGAGGTGGCCTCCATCAGCAGGACCGTTGCCCGCGCCCTCGGTCTCAACGAAGACTTGGCCGAGGCGATCGCGCTGGCCCACGACCTCGGCCATCCTCCCTTCGGTCATGCCGGGGAGGAAATGCTCGACCTCCTCATGAAGGATCATGGCGGCTTCGACCACAATGCCCAGAGCCTGCGCGTCGTTGAGTTGCTGGAAGAGAGCTATCCCCAGCAACGCGGACTCAACCTTTCCTTCGAGGTTCTTGAGGGACTCCGCAAGCACGACCGGGAGCTTCCCCACCCCGACGGTTCCACCTATCCGAGCCCTTCCCTCGAGGCCCAGGTCGCAGACGTTGCCGACGAGATCGCCTACTATGGGCATGATCTCGAGGACGGCCTTGCCTCCGGATTGCTGCAGGAAGAGGAACTCTCCCCACTCGAACTCTGGAGTGAGTCCGAGGAACGCGCCCACCTGGAGTCCGGAGGTCTGCTAAAGGACTCAGGAGCGCGTACCCGCAGGAAATTCATCATCCGCTGCCTCATCAATCGGGAAGTCGAGGATCTCGTCGCGACCAGTCGCGCCTCCATCGACGCCGCAGGAATCTCCTCCGTCATGGAGGTCCGCCGCCATCCCCGACGACTTGTGGGCTATTCACCCGAGCTGAAGTCCAGGACATCCGCCCTGCGCCGCCATCTCTACGCACGCTTCTACAAGCATCCCGAGGTCAACGGCGCCAACGAGGAAGCCTGTCGTCAGATGGAGGCCGTCTTTGCAGCCATTCTTTCCGATCCATCCAAACTTGGTGACCGATCCCTCTCCCGACTGGAGAACGAGGCCTCACCCCGGGTTGTCGCCGACTATGTCGCGGGCATGACCGACAGGTACCTGCGGGACAAGTTTGAGGAACTCTCCTGAGTGGATCCCAGCCCCTTTTTCAGCTTTCAGCTTTCAGGTTTCGTGTTTCATCCTTAATAATCACATTTTTCCATGTCTACAGACGCTCCCCACCACGCGGTCGACGTTCCCTACCTAGCACGGCTTGCCCGCTTGGAACTCACCCAGGAAGAAATCGATCTCTTCGGCGGCCAAATCGGGCGCATCCTCGACCATGTCGAGCAGATGAACAAACTCGACATCTCGGGAATCGAGCCGACTGCACATGCCATCTCGGTCTTTGACGTGATCCGCGAGGATGGCGTCACGGAGAGCCTTCCCAAAGCGACAATCCTGGAAAATGCCCCGCACAACGCGAATGGACTCTTCCTAGTGCCGAAGGTCCTCGACTGATCCTTCTCTCGGATTTTCCCTATTACCCATTTTTCCAATTTCCGATCCCCGATAATCCATGGGCACTTTTACTCCCTTCACCAGCATCGCCGAGACTCGCCGTCTTCTCCGGTCCAAGGAACTCTCTCCCGTCGAATTGCTCGAGAGCCTCGATCAGCGCATCGCCGCAGTCGACCCCAAGATCGGCGCCTACATCGAGCGTGACTTGGAGACAGCGAAAAAGGAGGCCGCGGCCGCTGATTTGAACAAACCCCTCGGCGGCATTCCGATTGGAATCAAGGATGCCATCAGCGTAGCCGGACAGCCTCTTCAGTCCGCTTCCCGTATCCTCGACGGCTACAACGCTCCCTATGATGCAACTGCCGTGGCGCGGCTCCGAGCTGCGGGAGCTGTTCCCTTCGGCCGCCTCAACATGGACGAGTTCGCCATGGGCTCTTCCACGGAGAACTCCGCTTTCCAACTCACCCGCAATCCCTGGGATACCGGCCGTATCCCCGGAGGATCGAGCGGCGGTTCTGCGGCCGCTGTGGCCTCGGGCACGGCACTTGCCACCCTCGGATCAGACACCGGAGGATCGATCCGTCAGCCAGCAGCCCTCTGCGGATGCGTCGGTCTGAAGCCCACCTACGGCCGCGTCTCCCGCTACGGACTGATCGCCTTTGCCTCCTCGCTCGACCAGATCGGCCCCCTCACCTCGACCGTCGAGGACAGCGCCCTGCTGATGAATGCCCTCGCGGGCCGCGATCCCCATGACTCGACCTCGTTGGAGCTTCCTGACGAAGACTTTACCGCTGAGATCGGCAAGGACCTCAAGGGCCTCCGAATCGGCGTCCCCAAGGAATACTTCGTCGACGGGATGGAGTCGGGAGTGCGCTCGGCTGTCGATGCCGCGATCAAGCAGATCGAGTCACTCGGAGCCGAACCCGTTGAGATCTCTCTGCCTCATACCGAGTATGCCGTAGCGGTCTATTACATCATCGCCGCCGCGGAGGCGTCGGCCAACCTTGCGCGCTTTGATGGCGTCCGCTATGGCCGCAGGTCAAACGAGGCCAAGGACCTCGCCTCTCTTTACGCCAAGACCCGTGCCGAGGGCTTCGGCCGCGAGGTGAAGCGCCGCATCATCCTCGGCACCTACGTGCTGAGCAGCGGCTACTACGACGCCTATTACCTCCGCGCCCAGAAAGTCCGCACCCTGATCCGTCGCGATTTTGACCAGGCCTTCACCAAGGTCGACGCCATCGTCTCCCCGACGTCACCCGAGACCGCCTTCCGATTTGGTGAGAAGACCGATGACCCGCTCAAGATGTACCTCGCCGACATCTTCACGATCGCCACGAACCTCGCCGGCATCTGCGGTCTCAGCCTCCCCTGCGGATTCTCCAACCGCGACGGCGTCGATCTCCCCGTGGGACTCCAGCTTCTGGGCCGCCCCTTCGGCGAGAGCCGCCTCCTGCGCATTGGCCATGCCTACGAGCAGGCCACCGAGTGGCACAAGCGCAGGCCGGTTCTCTAAGCGTAGTCAGGATCCCTTCCCAAAGCCCCGCCTCCGAAAGGACGCGGGGCTTTTTCTTTGGTCAGTTGCAGCAGTTGCAGCAGTTGCAGTCTCGCTGTGTCGTTCCGGCATCTTGTGGCTGCTCCCCCTACCTTCCGATCTTGGCAAAGTTTTTGCTTTGATTGGTTGAACTTTTTCGTCCCCAGAGGCGATGATGCGCTCAAGTTTTACGATGGAAGAAAAATACATCTCCGAAGGCTTCGCAAAGATCGACCAGGATCTGCTCGAACTCATGACCTGCCTCGACGAGCTCCTTGAGGAACTCGGACAGAAAGAAGTCAAAAACCGTCTCCCTTGGATCCGGGAAGAGGAGCAGATCAAGGGGACCAAGGGCCTCGAGCAGGCTTATTCCATCGCCTTCCAGCTTCTCAACATTGTCGAGGCCAACGCCGCCGAGCGCACCCGCCGCCTCAAGGAGATCAGCCACGGCCTCTCCTCTCAGCGTGGACTCTGGGGTAATCAGCTCGAGCGTCTTGGAGAAAAGGGCTGGACCCCTGAGGAAATCGCCTCTTACCTCCCCTCAGTCCGTGTCGAGCCGGTCTTTACGGCGCATCCGACCGAGGCCAAGCGCGGGGCAGTTCTTGAGCAGCATCGGCTCATCCAGCAACTCCTCTCCGAGGGCGATCGCCCCGATCTCACCCCGAGCGAACGAAGCGAGATCCGCCGCAAGATAAAGATCTGCCTCGAGCGCCTCTGGAGAAGTGGTGAAATCTTTCTCGACCAGCCCGAGGTCGCCGATGAGCGGAGGGCCCTGATGTTCTATCTGCGGGATATCCTTCCCGCGACCGTGACCCAGCTCGACAACAGACTGCGCTGGGCCTGGAACGAGCAGAATTACCCCAAGGACCTTCTTGGCGATCCCTCGACACGCCCGGTGATCCGCTTCGGCTCGTGGGTCGGAGGAGACCGGGACGGGCATCCGTTTGTGACGGCCGAGGTGACGCGCGAGCAGCTTTATCATCAACTACATCAAGAATTGCCGTACGATGCGACCGTGCGCGCCATCAGTTGGGAGGAACGGAAAGATGGCAGTGTGGCCATTGCGCAAGAAATTGTGGTGATGCGCGCGAACCAGCGCAAAATTGTGCTGGGCGCTGGTGGCCAGCAGCTAAAAGCCATTGGCGTGGCCGCCCGCACCGAACTGGCCAAAGTGCTGGACCGCAAAGTCCACCTCAACCTGACCGTGGTGGTGGATGAGACATGGAAACCATAACCCCCCCTACAGGCCTATCCGCTGGCGCACCCTAGAGGATTCGAACCTCTGGCCTGTTGCTTAGAAGGCAACTGCTCTATCCAGCTGAGCTAAGGGTGCACGGGCGCGCCTGTTCTAGCATCGGGGGCCGCACAGGCCAACCCCCGGAACAGGCCACCCATTGTGCCAGCTTTTGATTAATGAACATTCACCAAAGCCCCTAGGCGATGGTTGAGTGTGTGCGGGCCGATGGCTTATCGCGAAAATTATCGAGATAGTTTTTGGGCGGAATGCGCCGCGTTCCCGGCTGGCTGATGGTATAAGCAAGCCCCTGTTTTTCGGCAAAGGCCACCGCGGCCTCAAGCGTGGAAAATGTCAGGCGCCCCAGAAGTTCGCCCAGCGTATCGCCGGCGCTGGCCCATCCCATCAGGGTTTCGGGGGTGCGGGCAGTTGGGCGTTCAGGCTCGATCAGCCAGTGGTGCGTTTTGCCCCGCCCCGATTGCGTGGCCGATTTGGAAGGCTGATAGATGCGAACTTGCATGGCCAAATGGTAGCAGGCGATGGCCCGGAAGGGAAGACCGGGGCCGCGTACCTGAGTATCAAATGAAGGCAAAACTGGCTCTTTAAGGGTTGAAATTTCTGCCCGCTGTGGCAGGTTAGGGTTTCGTTGACTGTTTCTTGATATGTCTTGAGGCCCTATGCGTCACCCCTATTTCGATTGTTTTCAACTCATCGAGCGTCTGCACCGCCACTTTCTTGAGGTGGTGAAGATCGATTTGGATCGCGCCGGCATTCAAGATATCAACGCCGTGCAGGCGCTTATTCTGTATAACATTGGCCACGATGAGCTGACGGTGGGCGAGCTGACCGCGCGCGGTTACTATCTTGGCACCAATGTCTCGTATAACGTGAAAAATCTGGTCGAAAGCGGTTATCTGCAGCAAGACCGGTCACCGCACGATAAACGCAGCGTGCGCGTGAAGCTGGCCGAGCGTGGGCTGCAGCTGCATCAACGTTTGCAGGAATCACTGGATAAACAAGTGGCCAAACTGGGCGCGGCGCAAATCGGGCAAGATGATTTGGCCAAAGCGAATGATGGCCTGCGCAAGCTGGAACGTTTTTGGACCAACATGCTGAATTTTGGCGGACTGGGGGATTAGTCTCTGGGGGCACACGGCTTGGGCGCGGAGGCAAACCATCGGCCACATATGCGCACCCCCCATGATGTTTTTGTTGTGATTGTGCCCATCATGAACAGGTCTGGGCCTCAATAACTGACCATGTGACATTTTTGTATAGGTCGCCAGGTGATATTTTTGTCATGACTTGCAAGACTTGTCATCTTCGGCAATGTTTTGTTAACACTAAACATTAAAGATTCGCCTATGGAGCTTTTGATGCGCACATCCACCACACACGCAACCCGTTTACACCCCGAAAGCGGTATTGCCATTGGTCCTATTCTTTTCGTGGTCGCCATTCTGGGTATTCTGGCTGCGGCCATTGGCAGCGGCTCCTTTACCGCCGGCACATCGGCCGAGACATCGCGCACGCGCGCGGCCGCCATTGTGCAGATCGGGCAGAACCTGAAAGTGGGGATGGATCGCATTGTGGGCTTAGGCACCGATGCCGCCAGCGTTGATTTGAACCCCGCCAACACCACCGCGGCCGATGATCTGTTTTCGCCCACGGGTGGTGGCATCAACCCGCCTTCGGTCACCATGGCCAATGCTACAACCGATTTGTGGTATTATCCTAAGTTTTCTGTGCCGGGTCTTGGCACATCGGCCGATGAAATCGTGGCGATTTTGCGTGTATCCTCGGGCACGTGCGATTTTATCAACCTGCGTACGCTCGGGTCAACAACAGCCGTTGACAATTCGACAGGCTATGCCTTGGGCGCTTGGCTGACCAACGCCTCAGTCACGGTGGCCAACTGGCCCAGCGTTCTCAACGCTCAACCCGCAGGTTGCGTGCGCAATACCACCGCCAGCCACACGGGCTACTTCTTTTATCAGATTTTGGCCGTTCAGTAATTTCGGTCAAATAATTCCCCTTGGCGGCAAGCCCGAAACGTTTTATACAGTGACCAGAGGTTCTCATGCTTCGTGCATTTCTGTGCGTTGGCGCGGCTTTTCTTTTTGCGCTGTTTGTCTTTCCTGCCAGCACCTTCGCCCATGTCATCGGCGCACCCGAACCGTGGGGGTTTGATCTCCAAAAAGCTTATTCGCCTGTCAAAGAAGTTTTTCATGATTTTCACAATTTCCTGCTGATCATCATCACGCTCATCACGCTGTTTGTGTTGGGGCTGTTGGTTTATGTTATAGTGCGTTACAACGCGCGCGCCAACCCCAAACCCGCCAGTTTTACTCACAATGTGAAGTTGGAAATTATCTGGACACTGGTGCCGGTCCTTATTTTGGTGGTCATTTTGGTGCCATCGCTGAAAATTTTATTCTACAGCGATAAAACCACCGAAGCCGACCTGACCATCAAGGCTGTGGGGCATCAATGGTATTGGAGTTATGAGTATCCTGATCATGGTGGCTTTACCTTTGACAGCCGCCCCATCTGGGATGGGCCGGCCACGACAGCCGAAGATGCC
>RFPR01000051.1 GCA_009928265.1 Pseudomonadota bacterium
ACCACTCCGGGAATCGGGATGTGCAGTCCGGGAAGGACATCACGCTCCTCGGCCACATCGGCCTGAATCCTGCGCACGGCAAGACGCTCGGGAGCGATGCGAACGACATTTCTAATGATCCCGAATTTCTCTAGCGTTCCGATGATGAAGCCCGAGGGATCGATCTGCCACCAGTGCATCCCGTGGTTGGCGGAGCGGGGGAAGGCGTGGTGGTTGTTGTGCCAGCCTTCACCCATGGCGAGGAGGCCCACGAGGAAGTTATTCCGGCTCTGGTCGGTCGTGACGAATTCGCGTCCTCCGTAGGTATGACAGACCGAGTTCACCGCCCAAGTAACGTGGTGGTTGAGAAACATCCGGACGAGGCCGCCCCAGATGAATCCGTACAACCCGCCTGTCAGTCCACCATAGGCATATCCGACGAGGAAGGGAATCAGGAGGCTCAGGAGGGCCCAAACCAAAAACGTCTTGCTGACAAAGACCACCAGCTTGTCCTTGAGGAGGGGACCGGCGTAGCGGTGCACATCGGGGCTGAAATCATCCAGGATCCAGCCGACATGGGCGTGGAAGAAGCTCTTGAGGGGGCTGTGCGGATCCTCGTCCTCGTCGGAGTTGGCATGGTGCTGGATATGGGTGGCCGCCCAATTCAGAGCAGGGCCTTGGAAGGCCATCGACCCGCAGATCAGGAAGAAGCCACGGATCCAACCGGGAGCCTCGAAACCCTTGTGGGTCAGCATCCTATGGTATCCGATGGTGATGCCGAGGGCACAGAGGATGTAGCCGACCACCAGCAGGGTCAGATCGACGGGAGTGATGAAACGGCCCCAGAGGCTGTAAATGGCAAAAGCCGTGGCCAGCAGTGGAATCCAGACTACAAGCTGGAGAACAATCTTGTTGCTCGTGGAGACAGGCTTATCAGACATAAAGTTGAACTCTACTCCAGAGAGGGAGGGATGCAAGGAAGAGATGCCCTTTGTCCTGCGCCACTGAGACAAGAAAAAGCCCCGCTCCGTTTCCAGAGCGGGGCCTTTTGAAAAGAAATGCGTGCCTCAGGCCGCGCGCCGGCGGTAGGCGATCACGAGACCGAGAGCGCCGAGACCGAAGAGGGCGTAGGTCGAGGGCTCAGGGACGGCTGTGGCAGTGACAGTCAATCCCAAGGGTGAAGAAAATCCTTCTGAATTTGCCCCGTAAGAGCCCACACCCGTAATGGTTGGGCCTTGGGTATACAGCCAGCCAAAAGAATTAAGGTTCGATACCCCAATCCAGTAGTCCGTATTAGCGGAAAGGCTAACTGTTCCAGTAGCGGTGAATTGAATACCCGTCGGGTTGTCGGTTCCACTCTCAGGCAGTGTGGTGAAAAAGTTCGCATCTTGGGAGGTCGCGGGATTAAGCATCGCAATAATGCTCCCCATTCTTCCAGCATCATCAGCATAAAGCCCGACGGTAAAGCCACCCGTGGCGGTAGCATAGTTGCTAAGAAGAATAAGCGTTACAGACTCAAGATTGTAAGAGAGGCCGTCCGTCTTAAACTGCTGGGACATGCTGAGGTTTTGGACACTACCGTAATCTTGGTAGACAGAGTTTTCGACTATGACCGCGGCATGAGCAAACGATGTGAAAAGCGCCGATGCTGCAAGCAACGCAAACTTTGAGAAAAAGGTTTTCATGAATTATTTGTTTTCCATTTTAAGGCATAAAGTCAACTTTTTTATAACAAAGGAGGCTTGCTTCAGTCTGTCTGCTTGAATACCTCATCCATGGCTGTACCGAGGGCAGGATAACGGTAGGGGAAACCTTTCTCCTGTAAGTCGTTAGGAACTACACGCATGCTGTCTAGCAGGAGATGGGAGAGATCTCCCAAAGCAAGCCTCAAGGCAAAGGCGGGCACTGGAAAGAGGGCGGGGCGATGGACAGAGCGGGCTACAGCCCGTGTAAACTCCGCATTGGTGACTGGCTCGGGCATGACGGCATTCACAGGACCAGAAAATGACTCATCATGCAGGCAGGTCATCACCATCGCGGCCAGATCGGCGATCTCGATGCACGACATCCATTGCCTGCCCGAGCCAAGCCTGCCGCCGAGGCCAAGTCGAAAGACCGGCTTGATCAGACGCATGGCTCCGCCATCGCGACCGAGGACGAATCCGATGCGGAGTCGGACAACCCGGACGCCGAATTCTTCGGCCTTCACGGCCTCAGCCTCCCAGGCCTGTGCTACCTCCGCTAGGAAGCCGGTTCCGGCAGGTGAGGTCTCGTCGACGATCTGGTCTCCCGTGTCACCGTAGAACCCGATCGCCGAGGCGCTCACAAGCACTCGAGGCTTCACCGCGGCGGCGGCGATCCCTTCCACCAGTCGGCGCGTTCCCTCGACGCGGCTTTCCAGAATCCGGCGGCGCTTCTCACGGGTCCAGAGGCCGAGGATCGATTCGCCGGCGAGATGGACGAGCCCTTCACATCCCGAGACCTCGAGAGGCTGAGTGTGGGAGAATGCCCTGCGGCCCTCACCGCCGCGACGGCTGAAGAGGACGACCGAGTCACCCCGCTGCGTTGCGGCCCGAGATACCGCATGGCCGATAAATCCAGTCCCGCCTGTGATGCCGATATTCATGGGGAGAGGGGTTTAGGCGGAAGGATATTCCGCAGAGGCGCTGAGGCGCGGAGGAAGAGAGACACGATGCATTCTTTGAACATTCTCTGCGTCTCTGCGCCTCTGCGCGAGAATTGATTCCTGCATCTCATTCCCGATAAGCCACCTTTTTTTCACCATGGCTTCTTTTTCCTGATGTAACGGATGCGAAGCAACGGCCAGGCAAGCAATTCCTGAGTTCCTGATTAAGAGAATCCCTTAACTCAATGCGCGGCGACCTTGGAGAAGAGGTTGAGGACGAGGGTGCCGGCGATGATCAGGGTGAGACCAAGGATGGCGGGGAGATCGAGGCTCTGCCTGTAGTAGAGCCAGCCGACGACGGCGACGAGAGCCGTGCCTACCCCGGACCAGATGGCGTAGGCCACGCCGATGGGAAGGGTCTTTAGGGTGATCGAGAGCAGGAAGAAGGCCGTGCTGTAGCCGACCACCACGAGCAGAGAGGGGAGCGGGCGGGTGAAGTTCTCCGAGGCCTTCAGCGCCGAGGTGGCGACGACCTCTGCGACGATGGCCACAAAAAGCAGGAGGTATGTTTTCACGGATGGGTGCGGGCGTTCCCGAACTTGGCATGGAGCCACCCGTAGGGAAAGTGGTCTCCGGGACAATCGGTGGGACGGGGGTTGATCTCCTTATGCGCATGGACGATCGCCTGGTGACCCTGCGAGCGGCCAACACGGTTGCGGAGGTAGGCGACCAATTCCTCCAGCGCAGCGACCTGGGCCTTGGTCGGCGAGTCGCGGTTGAAGTCGCCCACCAGGCAGATGCCGAGCGCGATATCGTTGAGGTAGTCGCTTGCCACGTGGCCGCCATTGATCTGGCGCGTCCATCGGGGACCGACCTCGATCTGGCCGTCTCCGGAGCCATGCCCATCCCCGATGACGAAATGATAGGCCAGTCCGTTCTCCATGTGCCGAACGCGCCGATGATAGACATCGAAGACTCGGGCATTCCCCTCGCGGGTGCCACTGTTATGGACCACGATGTATTTCCAGCGGCCCCTCTTCACGGGGGCTCGGTCGATCGCGGAGCGCACCGAGGAAGAGAGATAAGCGTATGTTTTGTGTGACCCGAAGACCCTGCTCCAGAATCCCTCGTGAGCCTGCTCAGGGGCAGGAACTGGCTCGAGACCCCGATCCGGTTCCACGCCCGATTTCTCGATCGTGATCGGAGCTGAGGGTTCGGCACCATGTGGCAACGGAAGAGCGGCGGCTGGCGCAACGGGATTCGGTGATGGGGGGATCGGGGACGCAATCGGAGCGGTCACCGATACAGTCTGATGATCAGGAGAAGGTGGCGGAGTCGCGGAAGGGTGACTGGGGGCAGCGGTGCTGCCGTAATGACCAGACGATGAGCCGGCATGTTTTTTCTTATTCGTTCCGCTGGAATGCTTCCCTCCCGAGGAAACGGAGGAGGATTTTTTCTTGGCCGAGGATCCCGATACTTTGCCAGAAGCGCTTTTCTTTTTACCCGAAGAGTGGGAGGAGCCTCCCGCGTGCTGCTTGCGGATAATTTCTTTTTTCTGCGCCTCGGTCAGCTCGGCCCGGATCGTGTCAGTTCCCGCCATGCAAAGGAGCAGGAGCAATGGAACGCGGCAACGGATCACATCGTGAGGCTACCAGCCGCGAGTCTGGGATCAAGCGGCGCTCTCACCAACGGCCCCAGCACCCCCGACATCCTTGGTACCCACCTTCTTTCCATAAAGCGCACGGACCAGGTAGAGCCCCTCGGCGGGCGCCATCGCGGGTGTGGGCCACGGTTTTCCTGCAGCAAGGCGCCGTGCAAAAACATCTCGATCTTCCTTCCCCTGCGCGACACGCACCATCCCTCCCACCAACATACGGACCATCCTGTAGAGGAAGCCGTCACCTTCGAAGGTGATCGAAAGGTCCGTCCCTCGTTCCCGGAACAGAGCACGGCGGATCGTCCGGACGGTGCTCTCTGGGAGCGATCCCGAGTCGGCGCAGAAGCCGCGAAAGTCATGCCGGCCCTGAACGAGCGCCACCAATTCGCGCAGAAGCCGCCGGTCGAGTTCCCCGTGGAGATGCCAGGCGCGGCGGTACAAGTGCGGCGGCAGGACCGGAGCATGCCAGAGTTCGTAGCGGTAGATTTTTCCCGTCGCAGAAAACCGTGCATGGAATCCTGAGGCGGCACGGGTCGCCCGCAGAACTCGGAGTTCGGGAGGCAGGGCCGCATTGAGAGCTGCGCCCCAGCGTCCAGCCTCACTCATCCGGCCAAGACGCCCCGCCTGATCGGGCTTGAGCTCGAAATGCACGGTCTGGCCGAGCGCATGGACTCCTGCATCCGTCCGGCCGGAGCCGTGCAGCACGACACGCTCCCCGACGATGCCGGCCACGGCCGCCTCGAGACGATCCTGGACGGTCTCCCCGCCACGCTGACTCTGCCAGCCACGAAAGGCCGTGCCGTCGTAGGCGACAAGAAGACGGATCTTCATTCGCGGTCAGACGCTCTGCGCATCGAGCCAGTCCTGCAGGATCTGGACGGCGGCCGCCTGGTCGATGACGCTTCTCTGCTCGCGGCTGTTACGTCCTGCTTCCTGCAGGCGGCGGGTGGCGGCGGCCGTCGTGAGGCGCTCATCCCAGAGGATGACGCGGGCCTCGGTAAGCGGCTGGAGGGCGGCGGCGAGCGAGCGGCTTTTCTCGGCGGCGGGACCGTAGGTGCCGTTCATGTTGCGCGGCAGACCGAGGATCACCGTCGGGCATGATTTCTCACGCACGACCTCGGCAATGGCCCGGGCATTCTCCGCCTCACTTCCTCCCCGCAGCGTGCGCAGGGGATGGGCCATGCACCCGATCTCGTCGCTGAGCGCGAGGCCGATGCGGGCCGCGCCGGGATCGACGCCGAGAACACGTGCCGTGGAAGTCATCCCTCGATGACACAGGACCCGGTCGCCGGATGCAAGGCGGGGCAAGGGGCCCGTTTTTGCCGATTCCCGGTTGCCTGCGGGCCTCGAGAGGAGTAGTGATGGGAATCATGGCACAACTTTCCCTCAATAAATTTTCGGAAAATCTCCCTGTGAGCGGGACAATCGGGTTGACCCAGGCTGCCGCAGGCCTCGGTCTCGGGCTTCTCATCGCCGACAAGATGTCGGGCGAGACCCGCCGCCGCACCGGCTCCCTCCTGCTGGTGGCCGGCGCATTGGCTCTCGCCCCCGTGGTGGCGGGCGTAGTGCACAGAGTCCGGAACCGTCCCCACTCCTCCAGCCGCGCCCGTCGTCATCTGGAGTCGATCCGCGAGGATGTCGGCTTCGACGACTCCGAGCACCTCATCTGATCTTTCAGCCCGATCCTCGATGGCAGGATCACGCGGTCCCCTTCCGAGGCGGATTGTACTCGCCTCCTCCTCACCGAGACGTCGGGATCTGCTGCAGGCGGCCGGTTTTGAAATCATCATCCGGCCCGCGGACGTCGATGAACTCACGGGGGGCCTTGCCCCGAGGGATCTGGTGGTCGCCAATGCCGAGAGGAAGGCACTTCATGTAGCGGCGGATCATCGGGGGGATCTCATCCTCGGAGCCGACACCGTCGTCGTGCTCGATGGGGAGATCCTCGGCAAGCCCCGCGACAAGAGCCATGCCTCCAAGATGCTGGGCCGACTCTCGGGGCGGGTCCACGAGGTCCTGACCGGCGTCTGTCTTGTCCGGGGTGGCACCAAGAAAGTCTGCCTCTTTGTCGAATCAACCCGCGTTTCTTTTCGGTCGCTGGATGAGGCCTTGATCGGGGCCTACCTCGCCGACATCGATCCGCTCGACAAGGCCGGGGCTTACGCAGCTCAGGACGACCGGGGTCGACTCATTGAGCGGATCGAGGGATCTCTGGAAAACGTCATCGGCCTTCCCGTCACCCGGGTCATCGAGGCTATCGGCCAACACTTTACAGAGGAATCAGCGGGTTGATTCTTAACCTTACTACGTAAACCCAAAAAAGGCGGAATTGTCACCTGTCCCCTCTCTTTTCCAGCTTGCGCGGCGAGGAAACCCGGCGGATGGTTATCACTCATGGTACGGTATCGGAATCCATTGCTGAGGATTGTTCTCCTGGCTCTTCTGTTGGGCGGGGCATCGATCGCTGAAATCCGTGCACAAGCGACCACCAATCCGGCAGCACCTTCCCCTGCAACCACGCCAGACCAGTCCACAAACGGCATCCCTTCACCGGCCACCAATGGAGCCGGAGAGCCCGCCTCCACCAACGCGGCACAACCCCCCGCCCCGATGTCCAAAGCCGCGGCCGAGATGACGGCCGCGATGCAGAAGCTCATGGAGGAGGGAAAGCTCACCAGCAACCGCTCCGTCTCTGCTGCTGTACGCAAGGTGATCCGAGACAACAGCATCCAGCATGAGATTCCGGCTCCACTTGGTGCCAAGGTGATCGCCGTGCATAAGCATCCGGGTGACCTCGTTCGGACCGGCGACAAAATCATCACTCTCTTAGTCAACGGGAAAGAGGTGCCGATCCTCGCCAAACAAACCGGCATCATGCAGACCATTAACGTCAGCAAGGGTGGTGTCATTGGTAACTCACGGCCCCGGGCTGCTAAGGCCGGATCCTCAACGGGCAATATCGTCATCACCCTGCTTCCGCTTCAGGCATGAACCTCGGATTTGCCATGGCAAAGTCGCCTCTACTTCTTTTACTTGCGCTACTATTGATGGCTCCTGGCGTACGGGCGCAGGGGCTGGGAGATGTTTCCAGCTGCGCCCAGGCCCCCGAGATCGCCGCCACTGCGACGTCCTTTGCCCTGCAAAATGACACAGGACTTAATGCCCGCCAAGCCTCGGCCGTGGTGACCACGGTCGTGAGAGAGGCCGCCAAGTCGGCACCCTACGCTTTGGCCGCAATCTGCAGTGCCTCGATGCAGGCCGTGCAACAAACGGTCCTTCAAACAGCTTCTCAGGGGAAGACCCCTCAGGGAGACCTCTCCCACGAGCAGGTGGCTCAGCTGTCTCCCCAGGAAGCCTGCACTGTGCCCGATGGTTATCGGAAGATGACCAAGGCCATCGTGCAGGGAGCGATCGATGGAGCCGTCAGCTCAGGCATGGGGGCGCCGGAACTCCAGCAGGTGATTGCCGCGGTCTCCACCGCAATCGTCAAGGATGCGGCTTTCCAGGCGGCACTTACGGCTTCCACCACGAAGAATGGAAACCCAGATCCTACCAAGGGTCTCCCCATGGACACTGTTGATGAGGGCAAAACGGTGACGGCCATGTTGGTGGCCACCATGGAGCAAGAAGCCATGAAGGCTGGCTTCACCGAGAAGGAAATCAGCACTGCGATTGATCGCGCTGCCGCCCAGGCTGTGGCCTTGTCGCAGAACATCGAATCCGCGCTCCAGCAAGAGGCGGCAAGAGGGGTAGCCAGCCAGGTGGCATCCCAAGTCGCATCCCAAGTCGCATCCCAAGTCGCATCCCAAATTGCCAAGCAGGTGGCGGCTGCCGTCGCGGGCGAGGTGCTTAAACACGATATCCCGAAATCACAAGAGGGTGGCGACGATAAGACGCCCAATAACAGACAAAATAACGCACCTCAAACCCTCCCCACCGCTCCGGGTCAGACGATCAATCCCGGAGTCAATACCCCTCCCACCGTCCTGACGCCGCAGCCCACGCCGCAGCCCACACCCAGGCGTGCGTCAAACTTTTGATGGATCAGAATCCCACCGTGGCACCCAGAGCAACGGTCGGGCCGATCGAGATACCCACGTTCGGATTGATGAGGGGGAATCCGAGATCGCAGCGCATGGTGAGGTTGCCCCCCAGGGCGTAGCGGCCACCGAACCCCACACTCGTGATCACGTAGGTGGCATCGTTTCCGGGAAGAGGCTGGATGGTATTCACCAAGCCATAATCCCAGAACGAGAGCAGATAGAACCGATCGCGGGGTGCCTTGGAATTTTTCCCAGCTCCCAGAAAACTCCACGACGGGGTGTGGAGTTCGAACGTGCCGTAGAGTCCCTGATCGCCGAAGAGGATCTGCTGGGAATACCCACGCACCGATCCATAGCCGCCGATGGAGAGCTGCTCGGTACTGGGTAGCGATGTGGAGGCCAGCTGCCCGGTGAAGAGAGCCAGCAGGGCGCAGTCGAGGGGGAGCTTGTTTTCACGCTGGAGGCGGAGGGTGCCGTAGAAGTAGTTGGCCTGGGTGCGGGGGTCGACATACTGGAAGGCCTCGGTCGTGTTCCTGGAGGTCACCCCGCCCGGCGACCAGTAGCCGTCCAACTGCATGGCCGAACTCCCCCACTGATCCTTCATCACGAAGTGGTAGCCGCCCACCGCCTGCGCCACATCGGTCTGGTTGGAGGGGACTTGGTTGCCGCCCTGGATGAAGTAGAGATTGCTTGTTTTCCAATCGGCTCCGAGGGCGATCTCCTGGGTGAATTTCCCGTACATTTTCCCGATCGGGATGGTGTAGCGGGGGCTGATCTGGCCTTGGTAGCCGCTGTAGTTGATGGAGCCCGCCCCCGAGCTGATGGAGGTGTCCGTCGTCGAGTAGCTGCCGTAGATGGCGAGCAGATGTTTCCAAGGCAGCGGAGTCGTGTAGCTCATGCTCTGGACCGGCTGGGAGAGCGCATTCTGGAACGGGGCGGAATACTGATAGGAGAGCTGTCCACCGAGTAAGAAGGCATTGCCCCAGTTTGCGCCGACGGTCCAGCGGAGGGGGCCGGTCTGCTGGGAGCCAGTATTGTCCAGCGAGGCGTACGCATGCACCGGGAAGGTGTCCTGGGTGCGCAGGTCGATGGTGGTGGTGCCCGGCGATTCACCTCGCTGCAACACCACGGCGTTCTGCATGAAAGGATTCTGGTTGAGAATGGCCACGTCGTTAAGCAGGCCTCGGCGGTTGATGTGTTGGCCGGGCTTGGCCCGCAGGGAGGAGAGTAACTGCCACTTCCGAAACCACTTCGCACCCGTCGAGATCTTGCGGTCGAGCGTGGACTCGATCACCGAAATCCTGAGGATGCCGCGTTCGTAATCAATGACCGAGGGATACACGAACACCAAGGGCCGCTCATTCCGGAAATAGAACTTCAGCGTCCTGGCATTGATCTCCTTCACTGTCTGCAGATCGAACGGCTTGCCGAGGTAGTGGTCTCGCAGAAACGAGAGCAGCTCATTCTCATGGGTAAGCAGGTCGACGCGGTCGACATTCACTCCGGGATAAATAGGGAGCCCCTCGGAGGATTGCTTGGGATGAAACGACCCGGAGAACACGACTTGGCGCAGGACACCCTGGCCGGGATGACCGACTGCAGGAATCTCGGAGTAGTCCGGCTTGATCTCCAGTTCCGAGGGCCGTCGGACGAATGTGTCGGGGGGTCTCTGCGGGATGCTGTCAGGAATGTTCTTGCCGATGGAGGGATCTGGCGGGAATTGGGCCATCGCCCGATGCTCAGCCAGACACAGCAGGGCGACACCCATGGTGATCGTCAGATAGTGCCGGATTCGCGTGAGCATGGGATGATGCCCCTTGAAGTCCTTTTGAGTCCTTTTTGAGGCAATGCAGTCATGGATATCACAATCTTTCCGGCAAGGTTAGTCATTATCACTGTTGAATTTGCCGTATGATGCCCCTATCAACAGGGTGTTCATGAGCCTCACCAAAACCCTTTGCCGATCTGGCGTGGCCGGACTGGTAACCCTATGGATGGCACATTCCGCTCTCGGGGGTGGAGGCACCAAGGCCGTGCCCGCTACCAAAGCACCGGAAGCCACGTCCTCTACCTCTGCTCCGTCTCCCACAGCTGCAGTCACCACACCCGAGGTGGCCACGGTGGGCATCTACCTGATCGATATCCGTGACCTGAGCCCGGCAAAGGGAACCTTCACCTGCGATTTCTGGATCTGGAGTCAGACACCCGGTGCCGAGAATGTGCTGGCGGAACTCCAATTCGTGAATGCCGAACGGGTCACCTGGTATGCCGAGGGCAAGCCGGAGGTGAAGGGCCTCAACTGCTTCAAGCGGCGTGGTACGGGTGTCTTTCGTATGGGGTGGAATCTCCGTCATTATCCCTACGATGCGCAGATCCTTCCGATCCAGATGGAGTACACGCTGCGCGATGCTGCGAAGATTAAGCTCCTCCCCGACGCCTCCAACTCCGGTGTTTCGGCGAAAAATATCCCTATTGGCTGGAAGATGACCGGCTTTGAACTCCAGTCCGACACGGTCGCCTACACGTCCAACCTGGGTGACCTCAATCTCGGCACCGCGCACGGCGAGTTCTCCCGCCTGACCGCGATCATCGATCTCTCACGGCACGACACGGTGGAATACTGGATTCTCGTTTCCTCGGCCTACGTGGCCGTGGTGATGATGTTGGTGAGTTATTTCATGGAGCTTGATAAGCCCGCATCGCGCTTCGGCCTTCTCGGTGCCTCCCTCTTTGCCTCGGTGATCAGTCTCCGCTCCGCGCTTGCTGGTCTCGGAAGCTTCGGCACCCTCGCCGATCAGTTTCACCTGATCGTGATCGGCTACATCATCCTTGCGCTTATTGTAACGATCATCCTCAACCAACTCCACCACCGGGGTTACGACGAGCGTCGCCTACGCCTCGCAAGCATCGTGGCGGCAGGAGTCGTCGTGGTGAGCTTTGCCTGCCTCAACCTCGCTCTGGTCTGGCGTCACCCTGCGGGTTAGGCACAGGCGTTAAGCGATGATCCTTCGTTCTACGCCGCTTACGCCGCAGATGCTCCGCGCAACGCTTGCAGTCCTCCTGCTCGGCTCCCTTTGCGGACTTCCTTCCCATGCAGCGACGGCTCCCAACGAGCTAAGGGTGGTCGTCAAGCAGGCGGAGCCGTTCGTCTTCCTCGACCAGAACCCTCCCTCGGGCTACAGCCTGGAGCTCTGGCAGGAGGTGGCCCGCACGGCGGGACTCACCTACACCCTTGTTCCCTCCACAAGTGTTGCAGGGATGATCGAGGCCTTGGCTTCCAATCGCGCCGATGTCGCCGTGGGCGCGTTGAGCATCACCGCGGAACGCGAAACCCAGATGGATTTCTCCCATGGCATCTATGACTCAGGCCTCGGGCTCATGGTCCGTGCCGATGCGGGTGGGGCGCGCTGGTTGCTTAACCTCCTCAAGCGGTCCAAGATCCCAATGCTCGCCGGCATCCTCCTGCTGGCCATCTTCATCAACGGCAACATCATCTGGTTCCTCCAGAGGCACCATAACAACCCCCACTTTCCGAGCACCTACTTCAAGGGCATCGGCGAATCGATGTGGTGGTCGATCACCATGTTCCTTAACGGCTGCTGTGAGAACAAGGAGGTGAGCGGTGTCGGCACCAGGCTGCTGGCCATTGTCTGGTTCTTCACCGGGGTCACTTCCATTTCCTTCGTGACGGCCACCCTGGCCTCCTCGATGACGCTCTCGGAACTCAACTCCAAGATCCACGACCTCGGAGATCTCAAAGGAGGCGAAATCGCAACCGTCGAGAAGAGCCGTTCCGAGGAATTCCTTCTCTCAAAGAACCTGCGGCCTGTGACCAAACCCGACATCGCTTCCGCGATCCGTGACCTCGAGGAGGGGCGGGTGAGGGCTGTCTTTTACGATATCCCGATCCTTCGCTACAAGGCATCCCATCATCCCGGCAAATCCCTCGTGGTGCTGCCCGTTAATTATCTCCCGCACGAGTATGGCTTCGGCATGCAGGTGAAGAGTCCCTATCGCAAGCAGATCAACCAAGCCCTCCTCAACCTCAAGGAAAATGGTCGCATGGAGGAACTCCGCCGGAAGTGGTTCGGAGAGGATTCTTCATCTCGGTAATACCATTGAGGCAAAGGGCGGCGGGTCCCTGGGGATCGGGGAAGAAATCTCGCGCAGAGACGCTCAGGCGCAGAGTTTTTTATGACGAATGGCGGCGCTTCTTTAGAATCATCTCCCTTGGATGGAGTAGTCAGACCCCATTAGGAATCGTTCTAGTAATACTCCGATTTGAGGAGCGTATCGGTGTCTATCTTACCTGCCCCCGATCCTTTGTCTTTTCCTCCGCGCCTCTGCGCGAGTTTATCCCTTTCCGGCTCAGAACATCATAAACAGGACGTTCAGGTCGTTCATCGGGGCAAGCTCGGTCATCTCGGGAGACTTCACCGAGACTGCTGCGGCGCGGCCCGTGCTGGTCTGAGTCGTACCGCCACCGGAGCTTGCCGAGGCGCCGGCGAGCTCCTGATGCATCGCCCCTGCATCACTGAAAGGATTGAGCCGCTGGAATTCGGCGCCGCCGACCGTTGTGCCACCCACCGGATTATTCATGCGGGAAATTGCAGCGGCTTGGGTCTTAGCGCCTTGGGAGGATCCACCAGAGGATGCGGAGGCCGCGGCCGATCCGGCCGACGAGGAGCTGGCGGAGGAGGACGATGAATCGGCACTGGCAGTGGTTCCCCCTGACCCGGATCCGGAATCGGTGGAAGCCGTAGAAGATTCGGAAGAGGACGTGGATTCTCCAGAGGATTCCGAGGAAGCTGTTTCTCCTCCAGATTCACTGGAGGACGATTCTCCTGCAGAGGCCGTCTCCCCGGCCGAGGCACTCTCTCCGCCGGATCCGGAACCTTCACTCCCAGATTCAGCGGAACCGAACGATCCTCCCGAAGAAGTGGTCGTGGTCGTTGTATTCCTGATCGTCAGACTCTGAACAGCGGTTTGAACCGTTGGTTCCGCCACGATGGTGGCCGGTGTGACCAAGATAGCAGGCGCAGGGGTGGGTGATGGCGTGGCCTCCACGATCGGCGTGGGTGCCGGTGTCGGCCATGGCGTTGCAGAAGGCGCAGGTGTGGGTGTCGGTGTTGAATTTGCGATGGCATTCGTTCCGCGATAAATTCCATTGGTGGCCAAGGCCGTCATGGAAACGGTTCCTGTTGCTGAACTGATCACCGAGGCAATAGCGGAGGTCGGCCAATAGGTGCCGTTCGTTGAAGCAACAGGGTCAATCAGGATATGGTTTCCGGAACTGACAGTGATGGCTCCGCTCCCGCTTGTGATGGAAGAGCCGGCAATAAACAGCGTTTGATTCCAATTGTTCAGAACATCCGATAGGGAGGCATAATTTGTTCCTCCCTGCTTGATCAGATTGATGGCACCAGAGGCCGATTGAATCTCCGAATTGACAAGATAGAGCAGGTTAAAAGAACCAGAGCCGCTGAACAAGGAGGAGAGGGTGATCTCGCCAGATCCGGTTGCTGTGATGGTCGAGTTTTCCAAGGCGACATAACCGGAGCCCCCGGAAGAGGTGAGGGAAACCGATCCGCCGTTGGTGCTTTGGATGGTCGAGTTAA